>CAYRBW010000004.1:0-31928 GCA_964422575.1 uncultured Limnohabitans sp. | reverse complement strand
TGTCGCGTTCCAAACTTAACGCTTGAGCAGCACCAATTGATGACAGCCCCTAATCGAAAAAGGGTTGCTCTGGCTTGATCACCGGCTTACCAGCAGCCAGCCAAGCATCGAAGCCCCCAGCTATCGATCGGACATTCAAGTAACCCATGGCCTGCATGCTTTGGGCTGCCAGCGCGGCACGTCCACTGGTCTTGCAATACAACACCACTCGGATGTCACGCGCAGCCAGCGCAGGCGTTGCGCTGAGCTTGAACTCCAACAAGCCGCGGGGCATCAATACCGCCCCAGCCAAATGGCCTGCAGCAAATTCGTCGGCTTCACGCACGTCAATCAAGACATCGGATTGTCTGATGGCTTGTTCAGCATCTTTCAAGGCGATTTCTTGTATATTGCTTTTGGCCTCGGCCACCAGGTCGTGTGCGGTTTTCATGTGGGGGATTTTCAGTGTTGTGGGGTAGCTGTGGCCTTCAGATTGGCATCCATGCCACCTTTGGCCTTCCATTCGGTAAAACCGCCTTGGAGGATGCGAACATTGTCCCAGCCAGCGACACGCAATGCAAAACCAGCTTGTGCCGACAAGGTTCCAGAATTGCAATAGACCAAAACCGGCTTGTTTTTAGGAATTTGCGCCGACTTGGCGAGCACTTGCCGCCACTCAATGTTGACAGCCCCCGGAATGTGTTCTTTGCCAAATTGACGCGCATCGCGTGTGTCGATGATCGTCATTTTGGCGTATTCAGATTTCGGAATTTGCTCGGCGAAGATGGTGCCACCACCATATTCAACGAACTCAAGGTACGCAGACATCTCATCCGCCGCCACAGCTTTGGCGTCAGCGGCCAACGCAGATTGCAAAAACACCGTACCACTCAAGGCACCCATGGTGATCAGGTGATGGAGAAAATGTGGGTTGTTCATCGCACTATCCATAAGTTTTCACGAATATACTCAATTTTTACACCTCCCCGCTGACACATCACCTCAGCACAACATGACGGCATTCAGCACCCCACGGCACATTTGGAATCAACGCTTTGCAACGGGACAATACATTTTTGGGGAAGAGCCCAATGCCAACTTGCACAACCAAGTGGCACACCTACACAAGGGCTCTGCTTTGGCTGTCACTGATGGCGAAGGCCGCAATGGTGTGTGGTTGGCCGAGCAAGGACTGCGCATCAATGCTTTCGCTTTTTCAGAAAATGTGATTCAAAAAGTGCGCCTGCTGGCTGAACGGCACCAACAATCGGTGCATTGGCAGTGCAGCGACTGGCAATCGTTTGAATGGGGAAAAGCGCATTACAACAAGGTGGTCGGGATCTCGCCAACTCTGTTGAAGGAACAGCGCTGTTTTCCAAGATGGTGCCCGCCTCCAATCCGGAGGCACACTGATCATTCAAGGCTACACCGTTGCACAACTGACGTTCAACACCGGTGGACCTGGCAAGCTGGCACAGATGTACGATGAGGCCATGATGCGTGAAGCATTCGCCAATGACGACATCATTGATTTGCAAACCTATGAGGCAACCATCGATGAAGGCACGGCGCACAAGGGCATGTCAGGCCTGCTGGGTTTGACGGCTCGCAAGCGCTGAGCACGGCGGTAGAAAAAGCAGAAAACCCATACCGCTCGGGGTCAGCCATTCAAAGGGCTTGGCGTCCTTTGCTGATCCGCTCTTCAAGATACGGGCCATAAAAGTCTGGCAGATAACCCCCTTCCATGCGTTCCGCGACCTCTTTGCCGCCTGGGCCAAAAAAGAGCAATGTGGGTGCAATCGAAATACGCCATTGTTTGATCAATTGATCGTGGGTGGTCTTGCGTCCCTGAAAGTCGAGCACAGCTTGCGTGTTGCGCATGTCCAATTGAACGATGGGCATACCTGCTCTTTGCATGGGACCCAAATGGCTGTTACGGGCGATTCGACAAAACGGACATCCCTCAAGACTCACCATCACGATCAAGACTTGCTTTTGTTGAGTCGCCTTGCTCAACTCGTCCTGCAAGGACTGCGGCACAGGCAGAACCGATTGACCGACTGATTGCGCTTGAACTTCATAAAATGAAGCAAGACATGCCAGCGTCAAAAAATGCCGACGATCGATGATCACATTCGCACGGAGTTTCACAGTCATGCAATTCAGCCAAAGAATAAGCAAATACGGAATTATTGAAGGAGTGTGCGCAGTGTACAAGGCCCTGGAAAGATGTTGTCGCGAATTGAATGGCAAAAATACCTGGCAAGAACGACTCACATGCTAAGGCACTCAATCACACAAGCGATCTTTGCATTGACACCGACTCTTGACCTCCATCAAAGGCAAGATGGTTTTCATGCGTAGGATATACATCATTTTACAGTGATATAACGGAGCGCCACATGTCCATGACCCAATGGCTGGAAGTCTATGGAAACCCTAAAGTCCTCGCCAGCGGTGGCGCTGTCATTGGTGGGTTGTTTGGTTTCTTTGCACAACGTTCACGATTTTGTTTACGCGCTGCAGTGATCGAGTTTTGGCATCGCCGATTTGGCGACAAATTGTCGGTATGGCTCTTGGCATTTGCTTCCGCCGTGATTGCCGTGCAAATCATGGTCTTGGCCGGATGGCTGGACACCAACAACGCGCGTCAAATTTCAGCCACCGGCAGTCTTTCAGGTGCACTCATTGGTGGCTTGACCTTTGGCATCGGCATGGTCATGACACGTGGCTGCGCCAGCCGTTTGCTGGTGCTCTCCGCCAATGGCAATTTGCGTGCACTGCTTTCCGGTCTGATCTTTGCGGTCACGGCCCAATCGGCTCTTTCTGGTGTTTTGTCCCCATTGCGCTTGGCCATCAGCAGTTGGTGGACCATCCCCGGTGGGGCCGCACGTGATTTGCTAGCTCTCGCGGGGCTTGGTCACGGTGCTGGCTTGGCCATGGGTGGCGTATGGCTCATCGCTGCACTCTATTTTTCATTCCGTTCACCCAACCGAAGTTTCTGGATGTGGGTGGGTGGCATTGGCACTGGACTGATGGTGGCGGCCGCTTGGGGCTTTAGTCAGTGGGTAGCGCGGGAGTCATTTGACCCCGTGCAAATTCAGGGTCTGACCTTCAGTGGTCCGTCTGCCGAATGGCTGATGCGGGTAATGCAATGGCCTTGGCCGCCCATTGGTTTTGAGTTTGGTCTGATGCCAGGTGTTTTTCTGGGCTCTCTGATTGGCGCATTGATTGGCAAGGAATGGAAACTCGAAGGCTTCAGCGATGGCTACAACATGCGCCGCTACATTGGTGGCGCGATTTTGATGGGCTTTGGCTCCATGCTGGCCGGCGGCTGTGCCGTTGGGGCAGGCGTTACAGGTGGGGCCATTTTTGCCCTCACCGCATGGATGAGTCTGGTCGGCATGTGGTTGGGCGCAGGTCTGACCGACCGTTGGCTCGACAGTGGTGGCTCATCTGTCGGAACAGCTTCGGTGCAGACTGCGGGCTTCAAGCTGCCTTGAACCGCTGAACCAGCGTAGGCCAGTGCAAAGACATGGCGTCTGCAGAAGTCCATGCCGCCTAAGGGCTTATTTACCGCTCAGATACTCCGCGACAGCCGCCATTTCCAAGGCGGTCATTTTGCTGGTGATCGCATGCATCACCGCATTGTCATTGGTACGCTCTCGTTGGTTAAATTGCTTGAGCTGCGTTTCGGTATACGCCGCATATTGCCCAGCCAAACGCGGCAAAGCGGTGGTGCCCTTGGCCTCTGCACCATGGCAGCTGGCACAAGCGGCCAAGCCGCTGTATTTGTTGCCCTTGTGGTAAATGAATTTACCCACCGCTGCCAAATCAGCGTCTTTAGGAGGCTCAATGGCAGCGGTTTGTTTTTCAAAAAATTTACCCAAAGCCACCATTTCATCCGGGGTCAATTTGGCCACCATGTCGGCCATGGCCGTGCTTTTGCGCTTGCCTGATTTAAAGTTTTCGAGTTGTTTGGCTGTGTATTCCCAGTGCTGACCTGCCAAACGTGGGAACACCTCACTGGAGGATTCACCCTCGGCACCGTGGCACACAAAGCAGGAACCGCCCACGATTTTCTTGGCACGAGCTTCATCGGCTTGAGCCTGAACCACTGTTGTCAGCGCAGCTGCACCAAAAAACAAAGCTGTTTGCAACAGGTGCCGTATTGAATTTTGTTTTTTCATGATTTACCTTGCTCTGGAACAGATTACAAAAAAATGCCGTAAAAAAACGCCGCAAGTCTAACGACTGCGGCGTTTCGACTTTGCGCATTAAGCCAGCGTATCAGCCCAGATGTTGCGAGCCCAAGCGTGGGCATAACGGCCCTCCAGCTCGTTGGCTGCGCTGGACACGCCACCTGAGCCCGGCACCGTCAGCATGGTTTTCTTATCGGGGTCGTAGCGGTGCACGCTGGCCACGTGGACCACGTCCTCTGAGCTGACAAAGCTGTAGCAGGTGTTGTTGTAGATGGGTTCAGGGTTGACCTGTTTGCCCATCAACAAAGCCACCACCGCGGCCGCACACGTTTTGCCGTGCTGGTTGGCCATGTGACCCGATTTGGGCATGCCCGGGGCAATCTGGATGGAGTCACCTAAGACATGCACGTTTTTTGCGGCCTTGGACTCAAAAGTCAGGAAGTCGACCTCACACCAACGTTTATTGGCCGTGGCCAAACCCGCATTAACGGCAATGTCACCCGCACGCATTTCGGGAATGACGTTGAGCACGCTCGCCTTGGTGTCGTCGTTGAACTCGAACTTCAAGGTGTTGGTGGCGGCATCCACATCAGACACGCGGTGTTTGCCACGGTATTCCACAATGCCTTTGTAACGCTCGGCCCAGGCCTTCTTGAACAACGGACCTTTGGAGGTCACGTCGTCGTTGGCATCCAGAATCAGCACCTTACTCTTGGGCTTGGCCTTGGTGAAATATTCGGCCACTTGGCAAGCGCGTTCGTAGGGGCCAGGAGGGCAGCGGTAAGGGGCCAGCGGGATCGACATGGCGAACACGCCACCATCGGGCATCGCTTCGAGTTGCTTGCGCAAGGTGAGGGTTTGTGCGCCGGCCTTCCAGGCATGCATGACTTTGTCTTTGGCACCCGCTTTGGCCATGCCGGGCAAAGTTTCCCACATGAAATCCACGCCCGGCGAGACGATCAGGCGGTCATAGGCCAACTCAGTGCCGCCGGCCAGCTTGACGATGCGCTTGTCGGCGTCAATGGTATTGACGCGGTCTTTGATGATGTTGACACCATGGCGCTTGGTCAAATTGTCATAGGGCGTGGTGATTTCTGCGATGGTCTTGCTGCCGCCAATCACCAAGTTGGAGATAGGGCAGGAAATGAACGCATCGTTGGGCTCCACCAAGGTGACCTGAATTTTGTGCTCAGACCACATGCGCAGGTATTTGGCCGCTGTAGCGCCGGCATAGCCACCGCCAATGACGACCACTTTGGGGCCGCTTCCGCCACCCATGGTGGCACAACCCGAAACCAAACCCATGGCTCCCAATGCGGAACCTGTCTGCAAAAAATGTCGACGTTGCATGGCGGTTTTCCTTATTTCTTTTGGGCGGCAAAGTAGCCAGCGATGGCGACGATTTGGTCGTCGGAATAGCCCTTGGACAACTGGTGCATGATGGTGGCAGGCTTGCGACCGGCTTTGAAATCCAGCATTTTCTTGACCATGTCATCTTTGTTGGCCCCGGCCAAGGACTCCATGCCCGGCTGTGCACGCCCATCGGTGCCGTGGCAAGCTGCGCACGATGCGGCCCAGCTGCGCACATGCAGTGGATCAACCTGGGCTTGCGCCAAGCTTGAAAGTGCCAGCAGCGCAGTGGCGCTCAAAGCATGTTGAATTTTCATGAAAACTCCTCAAAAAACGGATTGATGATGGCCAGGATGAACCCTTATGGGCGCAAATAAACAAAGCCTTCTTTGGCTTGCAACTTGGCCACCTCAGCAACACCTGAAGGAACCACCTTGGCTTCCATTTGGACCTTGTCTACAGAGATTTTGCGTGAGACCAATGTGTTGTTGCATACACGGAACTCCACTCCTTTGCCCACCAGATCGCTCACGCTACCTGCAAAGGGTTGGTCCATCTGATTGGTGGCACCATCCAGCAGAAAATCGATCCCCAAGCCGTGAGTGACCACCACAATCTTGGCTGTCGGGTCTGCGTTGAGGTGATTGCGAATATTGCCAATCGCGCGTGAGGCTTGAGGAATCCCTTCGCTCAAGTGGTAAACCACCTTGATTTGTGCCGTGCTCAAGGTGCAAGCCAATAAACCTGAAATCAATAAAAACCAACGTTTCATTCGTGTCTCCTGATGGACTGATATTAGCGGCTCGCATTGCGTAAGTAGGACAGTGGAAACCCGACTCGAAACTGACACTCAACTTTCAACATCGGTTTGCTTACACACTGCTCGGCAAATGTTCACAATGTTGTCGTTGACAATGCGGTAATAAATTTGTACGCCATCGCGCCGCTTGTCCAGCACCCCCGCTTGGTAAAGCGTATTCAAATGCTGGGACATATTGGGCTGGGTGGTGTCGATTTGACCCAGCAGCTCACCCACGTTTTTTTCACCGCTGCACAGACAGCTGATGATCCTCAGCCGCATGGGGGCCGACATGACGCGGAACAGCTCTGCGGCCTTTTCTATTTGCTCGTCCGAAACAGCGATGGACTGATCTTGAACCGATTTTTTGGTCATGTTCACCATATTTTTCCCGTCTGGTTTCAGAGTGAGGTCTTGATTGTCCCCCAAAACACTTTGCGCGAATGGACGTTTCAGCACGCTCGCCCTCTACAGGGTCAAACAACAAAGGGTTAACCCTAGGCCGCGGGTTGACTTATGTCATGCCCCTTCCTTGCGAAACCGTGACCATATGCGCATCTCATTTTTTTGAAATAGCACCATGAAACGCATCACAACTTGGCTCTTGGGACTCGGTTTTGCTGGCGTGGCTTTTGGCCAAGCCGCTGTCATCTCCGTAGGAACGCCACTGAACATTTTTGAGAATCAAAAAACTGTCACCGTTAAAACCACCAAGGGGCCTGTGGAAATCACACGGGTCATGACCGCTGCCGCCAAAAATGGCGGAACCTTGCAACCTTTGGTTCCGGTACCCGGCGTTCATCCTGTGGGTGAAATTGAGATTCTGGAAGCGTTAAGTGATCGCAATGCCTTGGTTGTCGACATGCGCGACACCAACGACCGCGTGAAAGGGACCATCCCTGGCTCCGTAGGCATTCCCTACACAGAAGTGGTTTCGCGACTCAACGAACTCGGATGCCAGAAAGCGGGTACACAATGGAACTGCACCGCAGCCAAGAAGGTATACGCCTTCTGCAACGGTCCCGTTTGCCCTCAAAGCCCTATGGCCATTCGCGCCATGACACGCGATGGCTTCCCGGCAGACAAAATTTATTACTACCGCGGTGGCATGCTGGACTGGGATGCACTGGGTTTGACGATGGTGAAAGACGAGTTCTGATCTGGCAAAAAATCAGGACTCGATATGGGGTGAGTCAGCGGCGAATCAGTCCTGTAGCACGCAGTTCTCAATGGCCAAGCGCAGTGATTGCGCTCGGCGCGTTTAACCAACAGACTTCACACTGTCACGGTGCCCTGCTGGCAACAAGTGCAACTGAACTCCCAGCATTTCAATTGGCCCCAGGTTCTCCAGTTCACCCTTATTAAATTACATCTACCAAGGATCGACCAAGGTCACGGTGCCTTGGCCAATGACTTCGATGGCCTGGCCCCGCTTGATCACCAAAGCGGTGTCTTCGTCGATGCCAACGCCCAACAAATCTGGCCGCATCACCAACGTCGGCCGCCAGCGCCAGCCGTCTGCACTCAGAAAAATGCTGATCGACCACCGCTTGCGTCAAAAATCCAAAACCAATGTGAGCGTTCACAGCTGGCTTGCGTGTGCACTGCTCAATCATGCAGGTGTAAATGCATCCCAAGCAGCTTCTGCCTCAGCGGCGTACATCAGCGCAGGGCCACCGCCCATGTAAACACACACAGCGAGCATTTCTTCCAACTCCTGGCGCGTACAGCCCAAACGGCGTAGCGCTTTGACATGGAAGCCGATGCAACCAGAGCAATGCTGCGTGATGCCAATGGCCAAAGCGATCAGCTCCTTGTGTTTTTCGCTGACTGCGCCCTCGGCCATGGCCGCTTTGGCCAATTGGCCAAAGCCCTGCATGGCCTCCGGTTGTGCTTTGCGCAAACCAGCCAGAGAATGGTTGATGTTCTGAATCAAACTGGGGTGATCAAACGTACTCATGGTTCTTTCCTTTCAAAAATTGAATCAACAACGGTCAATGGGTAAACCGCATTGCACAGACACTGCACCTGCTGAGCCGCCATTGCTCACTTGCTGGTAACCCATTTGTTGCATGAAGTTGCAAGCCATGCCTGAACGCCCACCTGAAGCACAGCACAAAATAACGGTAGCCAATTTGTCTGGCACCACTTGTTCAATGTCTTGGGCGAAACGGTCCAAGGGAAGGTTGATCGAACCACGCACATGGCCCAAGGCGAACTCACTTGGCGAACGCACATCGATGATCAAAGGGATTGGAGTATCAGGGGCGGTCATCGTTTTTCCTCAGTTCGTCAATGTGGCGTTGACCGCTTGAAGTTGGGACTCTCCCAACTGGCCGGCCATGGCATGAAGTCGCAACTGCGCCATCAATGTCTCAATGTGCCCTTGCAGCCAAGCCAGCTCGGCAGCACTGGCATCGTTTTGCGCGTTGAGCAAATCCAACGTGGTGCGATCACCCACGTGGCGCCCCAGCTGGGTCGCAGCCAAACGGGCCTGACTGGCTGTGTAGCCCGCATCGAGTGCCGCCAAGCGGGTCTGCCCGCTTTGCACAGCCTGCCATGCGGCGCGGGTCATCTGACTCACATGCAAACGGGCACGTTCCAATTCGGCGCGTGCCTTGGCATGCAGATGCGTGGCCTCTTGCAGTTTGGCGCTGCGCCAGCCTCCGGTGTACAGCGGTACATTCAGCATCACACCGACCATTTGCTGGCTTTGCGTGTTGTTGGCTGAACCAAAATCACCCGACCCACTGATTCGGTCACGCGAGGCTTGCGCCACAAAATCGAGCGTGGGAGAAGCCCCGGCACGGTGTTTTTCTATGTCCTGCTGTGCGGCGTCGACTTGCGCTTGTTGCAGTTTGAGCATCGGGTTGTTGTGCTCGGCGCGTTGCAACCAATCGGCCAGAGGCTCAGGCGTCTTGGCCACCGCGGCATGACCCGGCGATTGCAGCTTCAAAGTCTGTGCCGGCAAGCCTGTCACATCGCCCAACACCTGGCGCGCCATGTCAAGGTCATTGCTTGCAGCAATGGCTTGGACGACCAAAGCCTGGGCTCGGGCCTGCGCTTCGTGGGTATCTGTCACCGGAGCATCGCCCAAGGTGAAGCGGTCTTTCGCTTCGGTCAGTGCTTTGTTCACGGCTTGCTGCTGTTGCTGCACCAGCGCCAGACGGCGCTCAGCCTGCACCACATCAAAGTAGCGCTGCGTGGTTTGCAATAGCCAGTCTTGCTGGGCCAATTGCCACTCGTGTTCACTGGCTTGGGCGGCGATGCCCAGTTGCACACCTTGTGCACGGCGTTCGGCGTTGTACAACGGATGCTTGGCGTTCAAGGCCCACCGCGCGGTGGTGCCACCATTGACGGAAGTGCCAAACGATGCACCACTGACCGACGCAGAGCCAGGCATGGCGAACTGGGCCCCGTTCATCTGACTTTGCACACTGGCCCAACCTAGGCTAGCACTCAAACCCAGATGAGGGCGCCACAAAGCAGCTGCCTGCTCGCGCCGTGTGGCTCCGGCAGCACGGCTGGCCTCGCTGATCGCCCCTTGCGGATCGTGCTGACGGGCAGCCTGCCAAACTTGCAAAAGGTCCGCAGCACTGGCCACAGTGGCGCACAAGACCAAAGTCGCGACCGCGATCAGCGTGCGTGGAATCATCTTGGAGCTCCAAACGATTCAAAGGGCTTTCAGCAACCAGGCTCAACACCCACTTTGCGCAAGATGGTGTCCATCAAGCACCATTTGGTCAGGGCACTTTGCAGCAGATTGGCCCCCACAAAGGCCGTAAAAGCAAGCCACCAAGGGCTCACAAAAACAGGACTGCCTTCGATGCCCAAGGCCAATGACAAGAGAATGAAAGTGCCAGCGACAAGGCGAACAATTTGCCAAGATTTCATGAGAAGTTCTCCAAAAGTTTCAGGTTAAAAATCAGACCGATTCGTACTGGCGGCGGTAGGCCGCGTAGTACAGCGTGGGGATCACGACCAAGGTCAAAATGGTCGAAACAAAGATGCCAAAGATCAAGGAAATCGCCAGCCCATTGAAGATCGGATCATCGAGAATAAAGAACGCGCCCAACATGGCTGCGCCCCCTGTCAGCATGATGGGCTGGGCACGGGTGATGGCCGACTGCACGATGGCCTGCTTGAAGGGCATGCCCTCCTTGACTTGCAAGTTGATGAAGTCCACCAACAAGATCGAGTTGCGCACGATGATGCCGGCCAGCGCGATCATGCCGATCATGCTCGTCGCGGTGTACTGCGACTGCAGCAAAGCGTGCCCAGGCATCACACCGATGATGGTCAGCGGAATCGGCGCCATGATGATCAGCGGTGTGAGGTAAGAGCCAAACTGCGCCACCACCAACAAATAAATCAGCACCAAACCCACCGCATACGCAGCGCCCATGTCGCGGAAAGTCTCATAGGTGATCTGCCACTCGCCGTCCCACTTGATGGCGTAGCCTCGCCAGGCATCAGATGGCTGGCTGATGAAGTATTCATTCAGGGCCGCACCATCGGGCGTCTGGATTTTCTGAATATCGCTGCGCATCTTGAACATGCCATACAGCGGGCTGTCCAATTGGCCTGCCATGTCGGCGGTCACAAAGTTGACCGGCAACAGGTCCTTGTGGATCACAGGCTGCTCGCGCTCGCTGTCGGTCACCGTGACCAGCTCGCGGATCGGCACCAACTTACCCGAGGCACCGCGCACTGTCAGTTGCAGCAAAGCCGACAGATCGCCATGCAACTCGGCAGGCAACTGAATCAAAGCCGCCGCCGGGTACTTGCTACCATCATGCAAATAGGTCGTGGCCTCCCCCGCCAAGCCAGCACGCAAAGTGGTCACGATGGCCTGTTGAGGAATGCCCAGTGCAGCGGCCTTGCGGCGGTCCACCAGCAGCAGTTTGCGCGGTGCGACAGCAATGCTGCTGTCGTCCACATCCACCACGTTGTCGGTTTTTTCGAAGATGGCACGCACGGCCTTGGCCACTTGTCGGCGTCCTTCGGCGTCAGGGCCATAAATTTCGGCCACGATGGGCGCGAGCACGGGTGGTCCGGGGGGCATCTCTACCACTTTCACGTTGGCGCCGAAGCGCCGGCCAATGGCCTGCAACTCGGGGCGCAAGCGGGTGGCGATGGCGTGGCTTTTGTCTGATCGGTGACTCTTGTCCACCAACTTGACCTGCATATCGCCCACCTCACCACCTGCACGCAGGTAGTACTGACGCACCAGACCGTTGAAGTTGATTGGCGACGATGTGCCCGCATAGGCCTGGTAGTCGGTCACTTCGGCTTGCTGTGCCAAATGGGCACCCAGCTCGCGCATGACGGCGGCCGTCTCCTCCACAGGTGTGCCTACAGGCATGTCAACCACCACCTGAAACTCCGATTTGTTGTCGAAGGGCAGCATCTTGAGCAGCACCAGACCTGTCGCGGGCAGCACCAAAGAAAAGACAATCAAACCTGCAATACCCAGACCCAGCAACTTGCGGTTGCGGGTGCCCTGTTCGTTGTGCAGCAGTGGTTCGAAAACCCGCTCAAACAAGGGACCCAGCTTAGCGGCCAAGCCGGTGGGTGCCGCGTGTGCACTGTCCACATGCGACGGCTTCATCCAAATGCGTGCCAACCAAGGCGTGACCACAAAGGCAATGGCCAGCGACAGCAGCATGCCCATGCTGGCGTTGATCGGGATCGGGCTCATGTATGGGCCCATCAGACCGCTCACAAAAGCCATGGGCAAGAGCACAGCGATCACGGTCATCGTGGCCAAAATGGTCGGGCCACCGACTTCATCGACTGCACCGGGAATGATCTCTGCCAAGGTCTTGCCCGGGTAGAGCTGCTGATGTCGGTGGATGTTTTCCACCACCACAATCGCATCGTCCACCAAAATGCCGATGGAAAAAATCAACGCAAACAGCGACACGCGGTTGAGCGTGAAACCCCAAGCCCACGAGGCGAACAGTGTCACCGTGAGCGTCAGGATCACGGCCACACCCACAATCGCTGCTTCCCGCTTGCCCAGCGCAATGAACACCAATGCCACCACCGCAGCAGTGGCAAACAGCAGTTTTTGAATCAGCTTTTGCGCCTTGTCGTTGGCCGTTGTGCCGTAGTTGCGGGTTTCAGCCACTTCCACCTCGTCAGGGATGACCGTGCCGCGCAGCGCGGCTACCCGATTCATCACGGCGTTGGTCACGTCGATGGCATTCTCGCCTGGCTTTTTGGTGATGGTCAGCGTCACAGCGGGGTATTCACCACCGCCGGCCTCTTTGCCCAGGCCATGTGTCACATAACGTGTGGCGGGCAGTGGTCCTTCTTCGACCTTGGCCACGTCCTTCAAGAACACCGGGCGACCCCCTTGCACGCCCACCACCAGGTCAGCAACATCGCTGGCCTGCGACAGGAAGGGCCCTGCCTCGATGCTGACACTTTGGTTGCCCGAAATCAGTTCGCCCACCGGCAAACCCATGTTGGCCGACTGCAACGCCATGCGCAGATCTTGGACCGTGACCCCAAAGCCAGACATGCGCCCGGGGTCAATCTCTACCCGCACAGCGCGGTCAGGGCCGCCCAGGGTCTGCACATCTTGTGTGCCTTTGACCCGCTTGAGGTCAGCTTCCATGCTGTGCGCCACGCGTTCCAGACTGTAAGCGCTGACGTCCTCGCTCTTGCTGAACAGCGTCAACGTCACTATCGGCACATCGTCGACACCCTTGGGTTTGACCAATGGTTCCATCACGCCGAGGTTTTTGGGCAACCAGTCGGCATTGTTGCCGATCGTGTCATGCAAACGCACCAACGCCTCCGTGCGCGGCACGCCCACTTTGAATTGCACCGTCAATACCGCCACACCAGGGCGAGACATCGACATGACGTGCTCGACACCTGCAATTTTTGACAACACCTGTTCGGCCGGAATGGCCACCATTTGCTCGACTTCACGCACGGCTGCACCAGGGAAAGGCACCAACACATTGGCCATGGTCACGTTGATCTGAGGCTCTTCCTCGCGCGGTGTGACCAGCACAGCAAAAATGCCCAACAGAAAAGCCACTAAGGCCAACAACGGCGTGATTTGCGCACTCTGGAACATGGCTGCAATGCGGCCCGAAATGCTCAGTGCAGTGTGTTGATTTTTAGGCTCGTTCATTTCAAAGCCTTTCAGCGTACAGCGCCAGCCAGATGCGGCTCAGCGGCCACTTTGTCGTCCTTGCGCAAGCCACTCAAGACTTCGACCCGATCGCCCCAAGTCGGGCCGAGTCGCACTTGGCGCAAACTGGGTTTGCCTTGGGCATTGACCACATACACTCCCGTCATTTCTGTTCTGCGCACGATGGCACTGCTGGGCAGATAAATGCGCTCAGCGCCGGCTTGACCTGGGGTCACACCAGGCAACCACACCCGTGCAAACATGCCCGGGGCCAAACCTTCAATGCCCGCAGGCAAGCTCAGTCGAATCTGGCCGGTGTGTGTGACAGGGTCCACTGCCGGGAGCACCTGAACTTGTTGAGGTGTTTGCGGCATGGTGTAACCCGCCACACCCGGCAGTACATAGCGAATCGTCTTGTGCTGTGCACTCACCGAGGCCAGCAACGCCTGCGGCACTGAAGCCGTTACACGCAATGCCGCCGGGTCGTACATGGTCACCAATGGACGGCCCGGCATGGCCATGTCCCCCAAGGTCACAGACACGTCGCTCACGATGCCCGCGTACGGGGCCTTCACAATGAAAAACCCCGTCTGAGTTTGCGCCACTTGCGTCTGCGCTTGCAAGGTTTTCACTTGCGCTTTGGCAACTTCCCACTGGGCTTGGGCTCGGTCGAAAGCACCTTGGCTGATGTATTGCTTTTGCAACAACTGCTTTTGCCGGTCCAACTCTTGCGTCGCGACCGCCAATTGTGACTGCGCAGCCTCGACCTGTGCGGTAGTTCCCACGACACCTTGCTGAGCGGCTTGAGCATCGATGCGCAAAAGTTCTTGCCCAGCTCTCACGCGATCACCGGCTTTGACCTGCAAGGCCACCACAGCACCCGCGACCTGTGTTGACAATGTGGTCTGACGCACAGCTTCGACCACGGCGTCCAGGCTGCTCTCGGACTGAGCCGTGCCAGCGGCTTGAACAGAGATCACCTTCAACGAAGGCGCATCTGCAGCATTGGCCGTGACATGCGCGGTCATGGGTGCCCAAAGTGCCAAGGCCAGCATAGTGAGGCGCTTCATCGTTTTCCTTAAGAAATTGCTTATTAAACTGATTGATTAATTATGCAATGATACAATGAAATCTCAACTTCGCAGAACGCACACGATGAATTCAACCCTTCCCCCAACTTCGACCAATTACAGCCACATGAAACAGCTGCCCGAAGGCGCCTTGGTGGAAGTCGCGGCGTACTTCCAGGTACTGGCTGAACCCACCAGGCTGCAAATTCTGAACATCCTGCGTTCAGGCGAGCGCAACGTGGGAGATCTGGCCCAGCTGTGTGGCTTCACTGCTGCCAACGTGTCACGCCATTTGGCGCTGATGACACAACAGGGCTTGGTCGAGCGGGAAAGCCGGGGTACCAGTGCCTACTACCGCATCGCTGATGCATCGATTTTTGAGTTGTGTGATTTGGTCTGCGGCAACATCGCACGACAAATGGACAAATCTGCCGAACGTCGGGCAGCCTTCACATCACTGAACTGAGACCTGTAAAGCTGAATCGGTCGGTCTGAAATGTCCGTGTGCTCGCACACCCTTAGGGATGCGAAACACTTCACAAGTGAATTTTGGGATTGAGAACTCAGCCCAACAAGATCGCCTCGTTCAAGATTTCGTAGCGTCGGCCCTGTTTATCGCAGGGTTTGAGGGCCCCGTCACGAATCAAACTGCTGATCTCGCGACTCACGGTTTCAAGCTTGATGTCGAGCATGGCACCCATATCGTCTCGTGCAAAGAACGAAGTGATGTGGGGTTGTTCGGTGTCGCGCATTTTGATGGCCAAAGCGGCAACACGTTGACGGGCCGACCCAAAGTTCAAATCGGCCAGCCAGTCATCTGCGTCCTTGAGGGTTTGTTGCCATTTTTGCATCAGTCGCTTGTGAAGACGCGGTGAATTCGCCGACAAATGATGCAACACCGACAAAGGAATTCGACACACGCTGGCCTCGACCAATGCAACGGCTTCAGTGTCATAACGCTCGGTGGCCAAAGCCTCCAGCCCCACCACATCACCTGGTCGCAAAACCCGAACAATGCGCTCACGGCCATCGGCCGTCACACGAACGAGTTTGACCATGCCTTTTCGCAAGGTGAACATGCCCAAGGCTTGTTGCCCTTCTGAGTAAAGCCGATCATCGGCAGCAAAGACCATGTCGTCGATCGGCGTGTGGATTTCGCCAAAGTCTTGCTCATTCAAATCAGCAAACAACACCATGTCCCGAATGCCACAATTGCGGCAATCCGAGGTGCCTTTCCAAGCAGAGTCAATTTGAATGGGAATCATGGCTGTGAATTTAGCATGCCCAGAGCGCCCCTGTCTGACAGGCCATGCACCCAAGTCTGAGCCCAGGGCGAGGCCTCTAATCACATCAAACCAACAAGAGATCATCGCTGCGCATGGCCCCTTTGTTGTCTCGCCAAATCACCGAAAGCTTGTCGCCAGGTTTGGTTTTTTTGATGTTCAGTTGCAAATATGGGTGACGAGAAACACCCGGCCCCCAGTCTGCGGACAACACCAGTTTTCCATTGAGTTGAATCGTGACTTGATCGATGTACCAAGCCGGCACCAGTTTGCCTGAGGCATTTTTGCGTTGCCCGGACTCCATTTCGTGGGTCATGCGCATGCGCACCAAAGCCGAATCGCCCTGAATTTGTGCCCTGATGCGGGTGGGCTCGGTAGGGTGTTTGACGTCCAGCTGATCTGGTGTTTCTGAGACAGCTCCACAACTGCCCAGCACCACCTTGACTTCTTTTTTTGCAAAAAATGCACGGCCATCACTGGTGATCGCCATGGCGTAAACCGCAGAGCTTTGAGACATCTTGGTGTGCAAAGTCACCCCCCCAAACATCGAATCACCCCACTGAAAAACAGCAACTAAGGGGGTGGGATTTTTTTCTACGAACAAAACGACTCGTTCGACACCTGACAAGGAAGTGCTGATATCCACCGGTACGGATGCACCATTTTCGGCGTAATCCAAGGTGTTCAATCTGACATCCGCACTGGCTGCGAGCGATTTGACCCCCAAGGCCTTGGCGACTTGTGCAAGACTTTTGCCCTCAAAGGCCGTTGGCGAGGCCTGTGCACAGAATGGCCAAGCAAAGCATGTCAAACCAGCGCCGCTGGCTACGGCACGCGCTATCAATTGGCGGCGATGGGGGTGTGCGGGTATAGGCATCTTTTGAATTCTCATCGTTTCTGGCCAGAAAATAACCGAAGACTGACAAGCACCGATTGTGGCAAGGCTCCATCGCCCACCCAACCATTGATTTGTTGTTTGTTGCCCGTAGTGTCCGGTTAAATTTCCAAACTCGAAGCGAAATCCTTAACTTCCATGCGGTCTACAGCTCATTTTTTTTGGTGCCGATTCAGGCTGTCGCAAGGTCCGACTGAGCAGGATCACTGGAATCAAACCTACCAGCACCAGTGCCAGTGAGGGCAACGCGGCCTCACCCAAGCGTTCATCTCTGGCCAGCTGGTAGGCGACCACGGCGAGCGTGTCGCTGTTGAAGGGCCGCAGCACCATGGTGGCGGGCAGCTCTTTCATCACATCCACAAAGACCAGCAGCATCGCAGCAAGGGTTGTTCGCTGAAGCAAAGGGGCATGCACATGGCGCATCAACCCCCAACCCGTCACAGCCAGCATGCGGGCTGAATCGTCCAAGCTGACCGGAATGCGTGCATAACCACTTTGCACAGACTGCAAAGCGACCGCACAAAAACGCACCAAATAAGCCCACACCAAGCCCAATGAAGTGGCCGTGATCCAAACACCCGCCGAAGATGCAGGCCAAATTTGCTGAATCCAGCCCATAGGCAAAAGCAAACCCACAACCACCACCGCTCCGGGAATGGCATAGCCCAAGCCGACCAGCTGAATGACCCATCGACTGATGCGGTCGGCGCGGGTGCGCACGCTGAACGCCAGTGCCATCGCCACACCCACCGCCAGCAATGCGGTCACCCCACCCAAACGCAAACTCGTCAAGGCCCATTGACCAAAACGGTCCCAGGGCATCTCGGTGGTCTCGGCCATCAGGGCCCGCAGCATGATGAGCACAGGCAACACAAAGCCCAGCAGAACCGGCAAACTGCACACCCCCCAAGCGATGATGCGGCGACCGCCGTGCAGGGCCAGCGGCTGTGCCTCTGCAGAGTCTTGTCTTGAACCACGCCCTTGGTTGAAGCGCATGCGTTGTTGGGCACGATGCTCCAGTTGAAGCAAGACCACCACCACCACCAGCAACATGGTGGCCAGTTGTGCTGCTGCAATGCGGTTGTCCATGGACAACCAGGCTTTGTAGATGCCGGCTGTGAAAGTCTGAATGCCAAAATAACTGGAAACGCCGAAGTCCGCCAGGGTTTCCATCAACGCCAAGGCCACACCGGCCGCCACAGCAGGCCGGGCCAAAGGCAAGGCGATTTCGCGAATGCGGCGCGACAAAGGCGCACCCAGCAAACGGGCCGCTTCCATCAAGCCCGAAGCACGTTCGACCAAGGCGGTACGAGCGAGCAAATACACATAAGGATAGAGGGTGAGTGTGAACACCAACGCAGCACCCCAGACGCTTCGCACATCGGGCCACAGGCTGCCTTGCAGCCCCAACCAAGCCCGCAAGCCCATCTGAAGCGGACCGCTGAATTGCAAAAAGTCGGTGTAGGCATAGGCCACCACATAGGCGGGCATGGCCAGTGGCAAAAGAAGCAGCCATTCAAAGACGCCACGCCCCGGAAAGTCAAACAGCGTGACCAGCGCCGCCGTGGCCAAGCCCAGCACTGTGACCCCCATGGCCACCATCAGACAAAGACCCAAGCTGGTGAACGCGTAATCGGGGAGCACTGTGCGCCCCATCTCCAGCAAAATGTCGGCGCTTTGCGGGCTCCATTGCAACCAAGAGCCGAGCACAGCCAAAACCGGCAAGGCCAAAGCCAGTGCCAACAAGACATACAGCAAGGTGAAAAGACCCGACAAACGTCGGGTCAGGGTGTGCAACATCAAAACAGGTCCATCAGAGGTAGCGCTTATTGTAGGAGTCCGCCCGGCTGCCTGATGGGGCACCACCCTTGAAAGACCCGTGCCTGCTGCACCCCTCCACAACAGGGGCTCGTCCAACCTGCCTACAATCAAGACCATGTTTTTAGAGCTTCGCCAACTGGACGTTCAATACCCCGGCAGCCCAACGGCTGCTGTGCGCGGGGTGAGCCTGGGCCTGCGTGCGGGTGATATCGGTGTGCTGATCGGTCCCTCGGGCTGCGGCAAAACCACGCTGCTGCGGGCCGTGGCAGGTCTGGAGCCCGTTTCGAGTGGCAAGATCTTGCTGTCCAACCGCATGGTCAGCGAAGCGGGACGTACCGAGCCAGCAGAAAAACGCCGGATTGGCATGGTGTTTCAGGACTACGCCCTTTTTCCGCACTTGGATGTGGGTCGCAACGTGGGCTTTGGACTGAACCATCTGCCCAAAGTGGAACGCGACCATCGCGTGACCGAAGTGCTGGACCTCGTTGGACTGACTGGGTCGGCCAATCGGTTTCCTCATGAATTGTCCGGTGGACAACAGCAACGCGTGGCATTAGCCCGAGCCCTCGCACCAAAACCCGACCTGCTGCTGTTGGACGAGCCCTTTTCCAACCTCGACATTGACCTGCGTGAGCGTTTGGCTCACGAGGTGCGCAACATTCTGAAAGCCGCCAAAGCCACCGCTTTGCTTGTCACGCACGATCAGCTCGAAGCCTTTGCCATTGGCGATGTGATCGGTGTGATGAACGAAGGCCAGCTACATCAGTGGGACGATGCCTACAGCCTGTACCACCGCCCAGCCACCCGTTTTGTCGCCGACTTCATTGGCCATGGTGTGTTCACACCCGCCACGCTGCGTGAGGTGGGCGGACACATCTGGGTCAGCACGCCAGTGGGCGAGCTGCGCGATGTCGCTGAATGTCCTTTGCCCTGTGCCTTTGAAGGTGGCCTGTGCGATGTGCTGTTGCGCGCCGACGACATCGTGCACGACGATCATGCACCCGTGAAAGCCGAAATCATCCGCAAGGCGTTCAGGGGTTCCGAATTTTTATACACCCTGCGTCTGGCCAGCGGCGAGCTGCTGATGGCCCACGTGCCCAGCCACCACGACCACAAACTGGGCGAGTGGATCGGCATTCGCGCCGAGGTGGACCATGTGGTCACATTCAACCGGGCCTGCCCTGTCCAAAACCGTGAGTTATGCCAACTGCCTTGCGCACAAAGTGGTGGTCACCGTTGCGGGCAGGCCATGACAGGCACCGCCCCCCAAGACGTCCAAGCCAGCGATTGACCCCACGCCGACTCACGGCCTTCGCCCTGCACATTTACAAACGGGCCAAGGCGGCTCATGATGCGTTTTCAAAAGAAAACAAAAGAATTCAAGGGGGTGCCATGCAAGACAACATCCACAACCGATCCCAGTACGGTACCGTCGATGACGCACCCGTTGTCAGCTTGGTGCAAAAACTCCTCGAACAGGCCGTGGCGCTCAAAGCCTCTGACCTGCACTTTGAACCCTACGAACAGCACTACCGCGTCCGCATGCGCATTGACGGCGAGTTGCGCGAAATGGTCAGCCCACCCATGGCGCTCAAAGACCGGTTGTCTTCACGCATCAAGGTGCTTTCCCGACTCGACATCGCAGAAAAACGTCTACCACAAGACGGACGCATGAAGCTGCTGCTGCCAAGTGGCCGCGAGCTCGACTTGCGGGTGAGCACTTTGCCCACCCTGTTTGGTGAAAAACTGGTGATTCGGGTGCTCGACTCAGCGCAGGCCCAACTCGATCTGAATCGGCTGGGGTATGAACCCGAAGATCTGGCGCGTCTGATCGAAGCGATTCACAGACCCCATGGCATGGTTCTGGTGACCGGTCCCACAGGCTCAGGCAAGACACAATCGCTTTACGCCTGCCTGAACCTGCTCAACACGGCCGAGGTGAACATTGCCACGGTAGAAGACCCTTGCGAAATCCAGCTGCGAGGCATCAACCAAGTGAATGTGCAAGACAAACCTGGTCTGACATTTGCCATCGCTTTGCGTGCATTTTTACGGCAAGACCCGGACATTCTGATGGTCGGTGAAGTGAGGGATCTGGAAACGGCCAACATCGCCATCCAGGCGGCTCAAACGGGCCATCTGGTGCTGTCCACACTGCACACCAACGATGCCCCGAGTACCTTGGTTCGTTTGCGCAACATGGGCACGGCTGCTTACAACATTGCGGCCAGCGTGACACTGATCACGGCCCAGCGGCTGGTGCGCTGCCTTTGCCCCTTGTGCAAAAAGAGCGTGACCTTGTCTTCGGAGGTTTTGCGCCAATCGGGGCTGCCTGCCGCCTTGCTGACAACCGATACGGTCCAGGCGTTCACGCCCGTGGGGTGTGCGCATTGCCACAAGGGGTTTGCAGGCCGAACGGGTATTTTCCAGGTCATGCCGGTCAGCACAGAAATGCAAAACATGATCTTGCACGATGCAGGCCAACAGGCGTTGACCCAACAAGCCCAACGCGAGGGGGTGGGTACTTTACGGCTGGCCGGTCTGCGCAAAGTGCTGCAAGGCATCACCTCGCTCGATGAAGTTCTGGCCAATACACGGGACGGCACATGAGCCCCATTGACACCCAGCGCCAGCCCCACACCTTTGCATGGCAAGGGCGCGACGAACAGGGTCGCTCCGTGCAAGGTCGGCTGAGCGCACACGATGTAGGTCTGGCCCGCGCCCAACTGCGTAGGCAAGGTGTGCACCCTGTACGACTGCAACGCCTGTGGTGGGAGCACCCGAGCAGACTACGCCCACGCGATCTGTCGCTGATGACACGGCAGCTCGCAGCACTCTTGCGTGCCGGTGTGCCACTGTTGCAATCGCTGGACATGCTGTTGCGCAGTCTGCCTTCTGCGGTGCTGGCGGACATCATGCGTCAGGTGCGCAACGATGTCGCCTCCGGCATGGCTTTGCATGAAGCCTTGGCCCTGCACCCAACCCACTTCACAGGGCTGTACATCAGCATGGTGCAAGCGGGGGAGTCGGCTGGCATTCTGGACACCATCATGGAACGCTTGGCGCAAACCCTCGAAAAAAACGAAGCCCTGCGCTCTCGCGTGCGCTCTGCTCTGATGTACCCCTTCGCGGTGATGGTGGTGGCCATCGCGGTTTTGGTGCTGATCCTGGTCTTTGTCGTGCCGGTGTTCGAAGATGTGTTCAAGTCGTTCGGTGCCGACTTGCCTTGGGCAACCCAGATGGTGGTCGCCCTGAGCAATGGCTTGAGCGCATCAGGGCCACTGGCTGTATTGCTGTTGCTGGTGGGCATTTGGCTTATGCAGCGCCGCCCCAACGCTCGGGCGGACTTCCAAATGAAAAAGGACCGCTGGTTGCTGAAATGGCCCCTGCTGGGATCGCTGATCAGCACAGCTGTGGTGGCGCGCTGGGCGCAAACTTTGTCGGCATTGCTGGCTGCAGGGGTACCTCTGGTGGAAGCCTTGGGGCCTGTGGCTCAAGCTTGTGACCACGCTGTTTTTGCGCGTGTGACTTTGGATCTGCAAAGACAAGTGGCACAAGGCAGCCGCTTGAGCGAGGTCATGGGGCATACGGGCCGTTTCCCGCCCATGATCGTGCAGCTGTGCGCCACCGGCGAGGAGACCGGTGCCATAGACAGTTTGCTGGCACGGGCAGGGAATCTGATGGAAACCGAGTTGGATCACCGGGTGAACGGCCTGTCGAGTTTGTTGGAACCTTTGATCATTGTGGTGCTGGGCGGCTTGATTGGCGGTATTCTTGTCGCCATGTATTTACCAATTTTTCGTCTCGGTCAGGTTTTCTGAAATGCTCACCGATGCATTCATTTGGGGCAGTGTCACCTTGTTGGGTCTGGTGGTGGGCAGTTTCCTGAACGTGGTCATTCACCGCCTGCCCCGCATACTGGAGGCGCAATGGGCCGATGCGCTCCACGAACAAACCCCCGACGACACCACTCACCGGCCATCCCCCGAGCGCTACAACATCGCCACACCCAGATCGCACTGCCCCCACTGCGGCCATGCCTTGCTTTGGGTCGAAAATATCCCCTTGCTCAGTTACCTCTGGCTCCAGGGGCGCTGCCGTCAATGCCGTGCCCCGATTGGCTGGCGTTACCCGGCCGTGGAACTCTTGACCGCTGCACTGTTTGTCTGGAGTTTTTCAAGGTATGGCCTGAGCACACAAGCTTTGGCTTGGGCTGGTTTTGCATCTGCCCTGGTGAGCTTGGCCGCCATTGACGCAGACACCACTTTGTTGCCCGACGCGATCACGCAGCCTTTGGTGTGGGCGGGTTTGTTAGCGGCCACCCTGAACCTCAGCGCCGTGAGCTTACCCACAGCCTTGTGGGGGGCGGTGGTGGGTTATCTCTTTTTATGGTCGGTCTTTTGGCTGTTCAAACTCATCACCGGCAAAGAGGGCATGGGCCAAGGCGACTTCAAACTGCTGGCAGCATTGGGGGCCTGGCTGGGCTGGCCCGCCCTGTTGTCGGTGGTGCTGATTGCGTCGGTCACAGGCATCGCGGGTGGGCTGTGGCTGCGTGTACGCCAGCGTCTGACCGAAGATGGCTATATTCCATTTGGTCCCTTTTTGGCCTTGGCGGGTTTGTGGGTCATGGCCTTTGACCCCCTGCCCGTCTTGCTGTTTTAAACGATGAACAATCCACGTATTTGGCGCATTGGTTTGACCGGCGGCATTGGCAGCGGCAAAAGCACGGTGGCAGGCCTGTTGGCAGCCCGAGGCGCTGCCGTGATCGACGCAGATGCCATTTCGCGCAGCGTGACGGCACCCGGCGGACGCGCCATGCCCAGCATTGCCCAAGTTTTTGGGCCCGAAATGATCGATGCCGATGGCGCCATGGACCGCCAAACCATGCGCAAGAGAGTCTTTCAAAACCCGGACACCAAAAAGCAACTGGAAGCCATCATCCACCCCTTGGTGAGCCTCATCACGTCCGAACAAGCACACGCCGCTTTACAAAAGGGACACCGCTGCCTCGTATTCGATGTGCCCCTGTTGGTCGAGTCGGGCCAGCGTTGGCGCAAGCAGGTCGATCGGGTGGTGGTGGTCGATTGCGATGCGGCAACCCAGCGCCAACGGGTCATGGCCCGAAGTGGTCTGGCAGCCAAAGAAATTGACCACATCATCGCCTTGCAAGCCTCCCGAGCACAACGCCTTGCCTGCGCCGATGTGGTGATCTTCAACCAAGGGTTGAATCTGGTCGAATTAGAGGGTCAAGTGGCCCAAGTGGCGGCTAACTTCGGGCTATGATGGCGTCACTGGAAGACGCCGCGTGATACTGTACGAATACCCCTTCAACGAACGCATCCGCACTTACCTGCGACTGCAACAATTGTTCAACCGCCTGGGTCAATTGATGGCCCGCACAGAGGCCTTGGACCACCATTTTGCGCTGACCACTTTGTTTGAAATCATCGAAGTGGCCTCACGTTCAGAACTCAAATCTGACGTACTGAAAGATCTGGAACGCCAAAAGCAGCTTTACAACGGCTACCGGGGCAACCCCGCCATTTCCGAAAAGGCCCTCGACGGCCTGATTGCCCAGCTGGACGATCACTTTGAATCGCTCAAGCAAATCAGCGGGAAAGTGGGCCAGAGCCTCAACGACAACGATTTCCTGATGGCCTTGCGCAGCCGCGTCGTGATCCCCGGCGGTACCTGCGAGTTCGACTTACCAGCTTATTACGCATGGCAACACCACGATGCTTCAAGCCGTGCGAACGATTTGGCGCAATGGGTGGCACCTTTCGCGCCCTTGGCCCAGTCCATCCAGTTGTTGTTGCAAATGCTGCGAGAGTCCGGCAGCAGCCAAAAAGTCATGGCGACCGTGGGTCAATTGCAGCAAAACCTGCCCCAAGGACGCACTTTTCAGTTGTTGCGTCTGAAGATCGATCCAGCACTGGGCATCACCCCCGAAATCAGCTGCAACCGTTTGTTGGTGGTCATTCGCATGATGCGCCAACAAGCAGATGGCAAATTGGTGGCCACCACCGATGACGTGCCTTTTGAAATGTCTTTGTGCGCATGAGTGACTCGAACCAACCTCAACCAGATTTCGCGCCCCGCAAGGTGCGCTGCCCGGCTTGTGCAGGCAAGAGCCTTTACAGTGCCGCCAACCCGTATCGCCCGTTTTGCAGCGCCCGCTGCAAGGGCGTTGATTTGGGCGCTTGGGCCAGTGAAGAATTCAAGCTGCCTGACGACACACCGCCCGACGAGCCCTTTGGCGACCCGCGCTTGCAATGAGCCTGTGCTGCCCAGTCTCAGCTGTGCGTTGCACCACTGAAACCACGCTCTTCGGCCAACCAGCCCAACACCGGCACGGTGCCAGGTAACACAGGCACCACAGCCACCGGCAACGATTGCCAAGCGTGTGACTGTCTTTCGCGCATTTGCAGCTCACCTTGCCAAGCCCACACTTTGCAAAAATGCAAGCGCACCAGGGCGTGCGGGTAATCGACCATCTGGGTTTTCCAGGCTTGTGCTTCGCCAATCGTGATGCCCAGCTCTTCTTGCAACTCGCGCCGCAGGGCTTGTTCAACCGACTCGCCCGCTTCGAGCTTACCGCCCGGAAATTCCCAATAACCTGCGTAGACTTTGCCTTCGGGGCGCGAGGTCAGCAAGAACTGGCCATCGGCTTGCATCAACATGCCGACCGCCACATCCACCACCGCACGTGCTGACTGACCCTCGGTCAGGTCTTCGCGTGCACGCTCGCCATCAGCCACCAACAAACCTGTGCTCATGTGCGGTCCGATTGGCGACCCACCATGTCGCGTGCAAACTGGTAGGCCACACGGCCACTGCGCGAACCACGCTCCAATGCCCACAACAGCGCATCGGGTCGTGCCGCAGCGATTTGTGCGGGTGTTGCACCCAAAGCGCAGAGCCACTGGCCTGCAATGGTCAGGTACTCGTCTTGTGAGAAAGGGTAAAAACTGATCCACAGACCAAAGCGCTCGGACAATGAGATCTTCTCTTCCACCCCTTCACCCGGGTGCACTTCACCATCCTCAGTGTGCTTATAAGTCAGGTTCTCGCTCATGTATTCTGGCAACAAATGGCGTCGATTGCTGGTGGCATACACCAGCACATTGGGCGTGGCTGCCGCCACCGTGCCATCCAGGATCGACTTGAGCGCCTTGTACCCCGGCTCACCGTCTTCAAAGCTCAGATCGTCGCAATACACAATGAACTTTTCACCACGCCCCGCAACCACCTCGATGATGTCGGGCAAATCGGTCAGGTCTTCCTTGTCCACTTCGATCAGGCGCAAGCCTTGCGTGGCATAGGTGTTCAGACAAGCCTTGATGAGAGACGATTTACCGGTCCCGCGTGCACCAGTCAGCAGCACGTTGTTGGCGGGATGGCCGTGCACAAACTGCTCAGTGTTGCGCTGCAGTTTTTCTTTCTGGTCGTCAATTTCCTTGAGGTCATCCAGTGTCATAGCTGCCACATGGCGCACTGGCTCCAGCACACCATGGCCCGACGAGCGCTTGCGGTAGCGCCAGGCAATGGCCTGCGACCAATCGGGTGCCGACAAGGGCTGGGGCAACACCGACTCGATGCGGTCGACCAATTGGCTGACTTTGGCCAGCAGTTGCTCCATGGTGCTCATGAACGGTAATCCGCGTTGATGGTGACGTACTCGTGGCTCAGGTCGCAGGTCCAAACGGTGTCGGAGGCTGTGCCGCGACCCAGACCCACACGCACGGTGATTTCGCTGCCCTTCATGACGCGCTGACCATCTTCTTCGCGGTACTCGGCACGGCGCCCGCCCTTGGACACCACATGCACATCGTCCAGGTGCAGCTCGATCAGGCTCTGGTTTAAATCGGTGATCCCTGCATAGCCCACGGCCGCCAGGATGCGGCCCAGGTTCGGGTCGCTGGCAAAGAAAGCGGTTTTGACCAAGGGCGAGTGCGCAATGGCATAAGCCACCTGACGACACTCTTCGCCTGTGCGGCCACCCTCGACCTGCACAGTGATGAACTTGGTGGCACCTTCGCCATCGCGCACGATGGCATGAGCCAATTGACGGGCCACTTGCATCAAGCCCTGCACCAAGGCTTGGCCGTCGGGGCTGTCGAGTGAAGTAATCTGCGCATGACCGGCCTGGTGTGTGGCGATCAGCATGAACGAGTCGTTGGTTGACGTGTCACCATCAATGGTGATGCGGTTGAAAGAGCCATCGGCCAGTTGCTTGACCAGCGCTGGCAACAAGGCTGGGGCAATGCACGCGTCAGTGGCCACAAAGCCCAACATGGTGGCCATGTTGGGTCGGATCATGCCCGCACCTTTGCTGATGCCCGTGATACTCACGGTTTGGCCGCCCACTTTTAGCTGCACGCTGGCGGCTTTGGGTTGCGTGTCGGTGGTCATGATGCCTTCGGCGGCCTGGGCCCAATGGGCCGCTTGCGCATTGGCCAAAGCAGCAGGCAGTCCGACCACGATGCGATCCACCGGCAAAGGCTCCATGATCACGCCAGTCGAGAACGGCAAGATCTGAGCAGGCGCACATTGCAGCAAACTGGCCATGACATCACAGGTTTGGCGCGCGTGCACCAAACCCGGTGCGCCGGTCCCTGCATTGGCATTGCCGGTATTGATGACCAAAGCGCGCACGGCACTGCCAGAGGCCAGATGTTCACGGCAAACTTGCACAGGCGCTGCACAAAAGCGGTTGCTGGTGAACACACCGGCCACACTGGCCCCCTCGTCCAGCAAAAAGACGGTCAGGTCTTTGCGGTTGGCTTTGCGCACTCCTGCTTCGGCAATGCCGATGCGAACACCCGCAATCGGGCTCAGTTGAGCAGGGTCCAGTGGCGGCAAATTCACAGACATGGCGTCCTTTCAAAAAAAACAGAACATAGTTTTGACAGTCCACAAACAAAACGGGCCGAAGCCCGTTTAATCCGTGCGACAAACTCAAGCGAGTTTGCCGTGGCATTGCTTGAACTTCTTGCCACTGCCACAAGGGCAAGGCTCGTTGCGGCCCACAGAGCCCCACTCTTGCTGCAGGCCAGCCAGATCAGCCGCCACAGTTTGGGGCTGACCCGACTCGTCTGGAGCGCTGTAGGTCACATTGCTGATGTGCTCTGCGCGCGCTTCGATGTCGTGGGCGGCCTGCTCGATCTGGTCACCAGAATCAATGCGCACAGTCATCAAGGTACGGGTGACTTCGTTTTTGACGGCGTCCAGCAACTGACCAAACAACTCAAACGCTTCGCGTTTGTATTCCTGTTTGGGTTGCTTTTGCGCGTAGCCTCGCAAATGAATGCCTTGACGCAGGTAGTCCAGCGCGCTCAGGTGTTCGCGCCAGTGGGTGTCGATGCTTTGCAGCAAAACCATGCGTTCAAATGAAATGAAGTTTTCAGCGCCCACACTGTCGAGTTTGGTTTGAAAGTGGGTGTGGGCAGCCATCACCACCATCTCCAAAATTTCTTCATCGGTGATGGCATTGGAAGCTTGCACCTTGTCACGCAAGGGGACATTGAGCAACCACTCGTCGGCCAGCGCTTTTTCAAGAGTGGCCAGATCCCATTGCTCCTCGACCGATTCGGCAGGCACATATTGACGCACCAGATCATTGAAACAGCCTTCACGCAAGGATGCGATCTGGCTGTTGAGGTCTTGTGCATCCAGAATGTCGTTGCGCTGCTGGTAAATCACCTTGCGCTGGTCGTTCGACACATCGTCGTATTCCAGCAATTGCTTGCGGATGTCGAAGTTGCGCGATTCCACCTTGCGCTGGGCGCTTTCGATGCTGCGCGTGACGATGCCCGCTTCGATGGCCTCGCCTTCGGGCATTTTCAAACGGTCCATGATGGAGCGCACACGATCACCCGCAAAAATGCGCATGAGTGGATCGTCCAGGCTCAGGTAAAAACGCGAAGAGCCGGGATCACCCTGACGGCCCGAACGACCGCGCAACTGATTGTCGATGCGGCGTGACTCGTGACGCTCGGTGGCGATGATCCGCAAACCACCCAGTGCCTTGACCTGCTCATGCACGGCCTTCCACTGCTCACGCAGCTCAGCAATGCGTGCTTGGCGGGTCTCTTCTGGCAAGCTCTCGTCGGCTTCGACCGCCTGAATGTCTTTTTCGACGTTGCCACCCAACACGATGTCGGTACCTCGACCGGCCATGTTGGTGGCAATCGTGATCATGCCGGGACGACCGGCTTGGGCCACGATGTCGGCCTCGCGGGCGTGTTGCTTGGCATTGAGCACCTGGTGCGGCAAATTGACCTGCATGAGCAACTGGGCAATCAGCTCGGAATTTTCAATCGAGGTGGTACCCACCAGCACGGGTTGGCCGCGCTCATGGCATTCACGAATGTCAGCAATTGCGGCGGTGTAGCGCTCTTGTGATGTCTTGTAAACACGGTCTAACTGGTCTTCACGCTGGCTCTTGCGGTGCGGCGGAATGACCACGGTCTCCAGACCATAGATTTCCTGGAACTCATACGCTTCGGTGTCGGCCGTACCGGTCATGCCGCCGATTTTGCTGTACAGGCGGAAATAGTTCTGGAAAGTGATGGACGCCAGTGTCTGGTTCTCGGCCTGGATCTGCACGCCTTCTTTGGCCTCTACAGCTTGGTGCAGACCATCGCTCCAGCGACGGCCTGTCATCAAGCGGCCGGTGAACTCGTCCACGATGACGACCTCGCCCTCTTGAACTACATAGTGCTGGTCACGGTGGTACAGGTGCTGCGCACGCAAAGCAGCGTTCAGGTGGTGCATCAAGGTGATATTGGCCGGGTCATACAGGCTCGCACCTTCCGGAATCAAGCCCATTTGTGCCAACACTGCCTCAGCCTTTTCGTGACCTTGCTCGGTCAGGAAAATTTGGTGCGATTTTTCATCCAGTGTGAAATCACCCGGAGTGATGATGCCCTCACCCGTACGTGGATCGGCTTCACCTTCTTGGCGCGAGAGCAAAGGCACGACCTGCTTCATCGACAAATAAGTGGCGGTGTGGTCTTCGGCCTGGCCGCTGATGATCAATGGCGTGCGGGCCTCGTCAATCAAGATGGAGTCCACCTCGTCGATGATGGCGTAGTTCAACGGACGCTGCACGCGGTCACGGGCTTCATAGACCATGTTGTCGCGCAGGTAGTCAAAACCGTATTCGTTGTTGGTGCCGTAGGTGATGTCTGAGTTGTAAGCCGCTTGCTTTTCTTCACGCGACATCTGGGCGAGGTTGAGGCCCACCGACAAACCCAAGAAATTGAACAGCTTGCCCATCCATTTCGCATCGCGACTGGCCAGGTAATCGTTCACGGTCACGACATGCACGCCCTTGCTGGCCAAGGCATTCAGGTAAGCGGGCAGCGTCGAGGTCAAGGTTTTGCCTTCTCCCGTGCGCATCTCGGCGATCTTGCCGTGGTGCAAGGCAATACCGCCTGCCAACTGCACATCGAAGTGGCGCATCTTCATGACGCGCTTGGAGCCTTCGCGCACCACAGCAAAGGCTTCGGGCATCAAGGCATCAAGTGTTTCACCTGCGGCAAAGCGCTCTCGGAAAGCCTGGGTCTTGGCACACAGTTCATTGTCACTCAAAGACTCCAATCCGGCTTCCAGTGCGTTGATGCGCTCCACCGTTTTGCGGTATTGTTTGAGCAGGCGGTCGTTACGGCTGCCGAAAATTTTAGTGAGGAGTGGGATGGCCATGTTTACAAGATCCACCTTCAGCCAAGGGCTGAGAAACAGACCGTCTATCCTGTCAAGTTAAAGGGGTCAGAAAAACCGGGCGATGGGTTGCAAAACCCAATACCACCAGCCGGCCGCCACAAGCGCCAGCCTAACTGTATGATTTTAGCCTCTGGGCATGCCCGTTTTGCTGGCTCCGGCCGAACCCCTGACCTCTACCGGATAATGGTGCATCCGACCGACAAACATGCAAAGACGCCACCAAGCCATTCCCTTACAGCAAGCCGCGCAGGAGTCACCCACTTTCGCACGACTGGCTGACTTGGTGCGCGAGTCATCGGCACGGTTGACGGCCATTCGATCCTTGTTACCCGTGCCATTACGCGCCAGCGTGCAAGCAGGACCGATAGAAGACGGGTGCTGGTGTCTGCTGGTCAGCTCCAATGCGGTAGCGGCCAAGTTGCGCCAATGGGTACCGGCTTTCCAAGCACACCTGAACCAAAAAAACTTGCACGTGAGCTCCATCCGCATCAAGGTGCAGAACCACAACCTTTGAGGGCTGGAGGAATTGGCGCAGTGCTTTTCATGCAGTCAAGAAAAAAGGCCCTGATCAACGATCAGGGCCTTTCCAATTTTGTGGTGCCGCTTGTCGGATTCGAACTGACGACCTACCGCTTACAAGGCGGGTGCTCTACCAACTGAGCTAAAGCGGCACGGGCTAGATTCTAACTTGATCCTGACCCATATCAGTGACCCTATCTGTTATTTTTTTACTTGACCCGCTTGAGTACAGGCCTTGCTGGTGTTGTCGGTGGTGGTGTGGAGTCTTCCCCATCATCAAAAGAGGCTTGCGACACGTCAACAGAAGTCAACGCAGCTACAGGAGACTCTTCATCACTCACAGGAAACGCCATACCTTGGCCATTTTCACGGGCATAAATGGCCATGACACGATGGATTGGCACCATGATGTCACGCGGTTTTCCGCCAAAGCGGGCTTTGAATTCAATGAAATCATTGCCCAGCTTGAGCGAACTGGTGGCGTCCATGCTGACATTGAGCACGATCTCACCACCTTGCACATATTCACGCGGCACCTGCACGGAGTTGTCCACTTTGACGGCCACGTAAGGTGTGAACCCGTTTTCGGAGCACCAGTCGTACAGGGCACGGATCAGATAAGGACGCGTGGAAGGCAGTTCAGCAGCACCGATCATCGTTGACTCCCGGCAAACGCTTACTTGCGCATGACCTTTTCAGATGGCGTCAGTGCCTCAATGTAGGCAGGGCGCGAGAAAATGCGCTCAGCGTACTTGAGCAACGGCGCTGCGTTCTTGCTGAGCTCAATGCCGTAATAGTCCAAACGCCAGAGCAACGGTGCAATCGCCACGTCGAGCATCGAGAAACTGTCACCCAACATGAACTTGTTCTTCAGGAACACCGGGGCCAATTGAGTCAAGCGGTCGCGGATGTGCGAGCGGGCTTTTTCCTGCGCTTTGTCATTGCCTTTGAGTGCACGGTTTTCCAGCGTCAAGACATTGGCAAAAAGTTCTTTCTCGAAATTGAGCAAGAACAAGCGGACACGGGCACGGTCAACCGGGTCGCCGGGCATCAGCTGGGGGTGTGGGAAGCGCTCGTCAATGTACTCATTGATGATGTTCGATTCGTACAAGATCAAATCGCGTTCAACC
>CAYRBW010000003.1:0-31985 GCA_964422575.1 uncultured Limnohabitans sp. | reverse complement strand
TAAGCCGCCTTTGGTACGGCATTTAACGAATCCCTCCGTCGTCTATGGCACAATATTTATCAACGGTTCGGGTGACGGTCATTCGAAACGTATTTTTTTCGCAGCGAGTCTGCGGCTTTATCCCTCAAAAGGAAGACCATGAAGAAATTCAACAATGTGGCGATGTTGATTGCCTCCGCAGCTCTCGCAACTGCCGCTGGCGCTCAATCTGTTGACAACTGGCGCAACGGTTCCGGCGACCTCGTCTGGAAAAACGGTACACAAGAACTGTGCTGGCGCGATGCCAACTGGACACCTGCCACAGCCGCTGTCGGTTGTGATGGTGCTATCGTCGCCCCCAAAGCAGCACCTGCACCAGCCCCTGCTCCTCAGGCAGCACCTGCACCAGCCCCTAAAGCTGCAGCAGCAGCTGCAGCACCAGCTGCTGCTACCAAAGTGACTTACGCAGCTGACGCATTCTTTGACTTCGACAAAGCCGTGTTGAAAGCTGAAGGCAAAGCCAAGCTGGATGATCTGGTGGGCAAAGTCAAAGGCATCAACCTGGAAGTCATCATCGCTGTGGGTCACACCGATTCCGTAGGCTCTGATGCTTACAACCAGAAGCTGTCTGTCAAGCGTTCTGATGCTGTGAAGGCATACTTGGTGTCCAAAGGCATCGAGAAAAACCGCGTTTACACCGAAGGCAAAGGCGAGAAGCAGCCTGTGGCAGACAACAAAACTGCTGCAGGCCGTTCCAAGAACCGCCGCGTTGAAATTGAAGTTGTGGGCACTCGCGCCAACTGATCTTTTTTGATTACGTGAAAAAGCCCCAACAATGGGGCTTTTTTTATGGCCGCTCCTTATTTGCCACGTGCAGCTTGCACGACAATTGCACCCATGAATCAAACAACCAGCAATGTCGATCCAGCCGAATTGGCCAAATTCTCTGATTTGGCCCACCGGTGGTGGGATCCGGAAAGTGAATTCCGTCCATTGCACCAGATCAATCCCTTGCGTTTGGAGTGGATTAATGGGCAGGCACCTTTGAAGGACTTGAAAGTGGTGGATGTGGGGTGTGGCGGTGGCATTCTGGCCGATGCCATGGCCCGCAAAGGCGCTCAGGTTTTGGGTGTTGATCTGGCGACCAAATCACTCAAGGTGGCGCAGTTGCATGCTTTGGAAACGGGGACGGTGGGCGTCCAGTACCGTGAAGTCAGTGCCGAAATGCTGGCCGCAGAGCAGCCTGAGCAATTTGACGTGGTCACTTGCATGGAAATGTTGGAGCACGTGCCCGATCCCGCCGCTGTGGTCCAAGCCTGCGCCCAAATGGTCAAACCTGGCGGCTGGGTCTTTTTCTCGACCCTCAATCGCAACCCCAAATCTTTCCTCTTTGCCATCGTTGGAGCCGAATACATCCTTAATTTATTGCCGAAAGGCACACACGAATTTGCCCGACTGATCAAACCCAGCGAGTTGACCACTTGGGCGCGCGAAGCCGGACTGTCCGCGCAAGGTTTCAAGGGCATGGAATACAACCCCTTTACCAAACGGTATTGGTTGAGCCTGGACACCAGCGTGAACTATTTGTTGGCCTGTAGGAAAGTCTGAACATGTTTCACCACGCTCAAGCCGTCTTGTTTGATTTGGACGGCACCTTGATCGACAGCGCACCTGATTTGGGTGCGGCCGTGGACAAAATGCGCGTCGACCGTGGGTTGTCATCGTTCCCTCTGACGCATTACCGGCACATGGCCGGTGCCGGTGCCAGGGGTATGCTGGGTATCGCCTTTGGCATGACGCCAGAACACCCTGACTTTGGGGCCATGAAAGAAGAGTTTTTCGTGAACTACGAAAACTGCATGACTGTGCGCACCCGCATCTTCGATGGTGTGGTGGACATGATTGAAGGACTGGTGGCGTTGGATCTTCCCTGGGGCGTGGTCACCAACAAATCCAGCCGTTTTACTGACCCTTTGACTTCGGCGATGCCGCTTTTTGCCACCGCGAAAGCCATCATCAGCGGCAACACCACACCGCACGCAAAGCCTCACCCTGAACCCCTGTTTGAGGCAGCCAGACGCTTATCCATCGACCCGACCCGCTGTGTTTATGTAGGAGATGATGAGCGCGACATCGTGGCTGGGTTGGCTGCAGGCATGGGCACAGTGGCCGCCACCTATGGTTATTTGGGGCAACAGACTGATATTTCACGCTGGAATGCCCATTTACACATCAATTCTCCGTTGGACCTCTTGAAATTCCTCAAGAGTGCCTAAAATAGAACACTCAGGGGCTGCACTGGTTTCGACATGGGTTCGGACGCGTGGCAGGGCATGTCGAGGTTCTGATCCTCGTTAATCTTCGGAAAAAAACTAACTGCAAACGACGAACGTTTCGCACTCGCCGCTTAATCCGGTGAGCCTTGCAACAGTTGGCCGATAGGCTGGGTCAGGGTGATGAGGGGGTTAAACCCCTCAAAGTCCTGGCTGCAAGGTAAAACATATGGGCTGGCATCTCCTCGGGTACCTTGGGGTGGTGTGAGAAAAAAGGGTACTGGCTAGGTGTTCAGCGTGTCGCTGCGCGGTGCATTTGGCGAGACTCAAATCAGACGACTACACATGTAGAACTGTACGAAAAAGACTTATGGACGGGGGTTCAAATCCCCCCAGCTCCACCATACACGGGGGACGGATTTTCTCTGTCCCCCTTTTTCTTTCCCGGAAGGCCCTGTTTCTGCGGGCTTTCGCGTTTTGCCTTGTGGACGCGACGGGTTAGATTTCTCTGATTTTTGTCCTCGGAGAGCGCATTCCTCTCTTTTTTCTCTGTTTGCTTGTGGACGTGTCCATGAGCTGAGCCCAGTATTCATGGGGGTTTCAGGGATTGGGTTGGACCTTGTCGCTGCACGAGCATTGGGGATGTGAACTCTTCGAAGATGTCCAATTGCGTCAAAGAGGCCACCACTGAAAACTCAGATGACCGGCAACAATTGGCGGGAGCGGGTATTCGCAAACGACCGCTTACGGGCGGCTTAAAGCTTAAATTTGCCTGTCCAGCGCTACAGTACCGCTCATGGGATCAATCATTTCACTCAGCGTTGGACAGATCGACATCGACTATGGCAAGAACGAGTATTTCCAAAACCACGCACATCTATTCCAACGGGGTGATCTCAGCATCAATGAGTATGTCTACGTTAATGACGATGGCACGCCCCATATCGAGGTTCAAGAAGCTCTACGAAGGCCGCTAAGCAGGGTGGTTCCACGCCTAGAACTGTTGGGCTACACACTGTCCGCGTGCGAAGACATGCTGGTAACTTGGCTGGGAAACGATGAAGGTGGGCCAGTGGCGTCAATGGAAGCCTTCCGTTACGCGCTTCGGTCATTCGAGTGGCGTGAGCAAGGTGAGTACGTCGAATTTAGCGAAGCCATACGCGAGGCCTATGCTGCGGCGCCTAGTGCCAACCTCCCCGAGGGAACGCTACCTTCAATGATTGCTTGGGAGCGCATGCTCGATCCCTATCTGGTCATGCGCGTGCTGGCAGACATGCCTGAACACGTGGATCTGCCGGTGTGCTGGAATTACGCAGACGTCAAGAACGGCGGCTATGTGGACGGTTCCACCTTTGATCCAAATCCTCCAGCCGCGAGGTGGATGCTTGTAACCGAAGGGACTTCTGACGCGTTTGTCCTGGCGCGCTCGCTGAAGGTTACCCATCCCGATATCGAAGATTTCTTTGACTTCATCGACATGTCTACGGGCAATCCGTTCCCAGGGGTCGGTAATATCGTTAGTTTCTGTCGTGGTCTGAGCCGTATCCGTTACACCGGCTACATGTTGATCGTCCTAGACAATGACTCGGCCGGTCGCGCGGCGCTCGCCGATATTCTGGCCCTGAACATGCCACTCAGCTTCGTCGCCACTTGTCTTCCGGATCTGGATGAATTACGCGCGTTTAAAACATTAGGCCCTTCAGGCGAGAACGTTGAAGACATTAATGGGCGTGCAAGCGCTATCGAATGCTTTCTCGACTTTCGTGGTGTAGATGGGGAGCCCATGGTGCGCTGGACGACCTACATGCCCAAACAGTCCGCTTATCAGGGGGCGTTGGTGAGCAAAGATGCCTATGTAGCTGACTTTAAAGCCCGCTTTGGAAAGGACGGCGTGGAATACAACATTACGAAGTTGACTCGACTTTGGGAGCACCTCATCCGTTGCTGCACTGCTTCTACAAAGGCGTCCCCTTATGCTGCAACTTGACTGTTGGAGTTGATCCCCAAAGTGTGGGCTTGGTACGAAAATCTGCTATCCAGCAAGAAGTTCAAGATTTCTGAAGACTGCTTCGCGTCGGGTGAAGCCGGTTGCTACCGAGTGACTCAGTCCGGCCAGTTGCAGTCATTCGCCAATCCGTCTAACCTGCAAGTTCTCTGATCAGATTACATCAGGAGTTTCAAATGAGCGCATATGTGATTTTCGACGTCGAGATCCGTGACATGTCCAAGTATCAGGAATTCATGAAGGGGGTGAAGCCTGCACTTGATGCGGCTGGCGCGCGCTACCTCGCTCGCGGGGGTACTCACAAGGTGTACGAAGGCGACTGGAAGCCTCGGCGAATCGTGATCCTTGAGTTCCCGTCGGTTGCCGAGTGGGAGGCGTTCTACACTGGGCCTGTTTACCAAGGGCTCAAAGAAATTCGAGATGAATGCAGCTCTGCAAGACTCGTTTCAGTCGAGGGCATTGAGCCATAACTTGCCAATGAACGGCCGGTAATGCCTCACTCAAAAGTTTCGCCTCTGCTTTTCTAAGTAGCCGATCGGCTGCAATGGGTCGTCTGCGGAATGCTGGTCTATTCACTGTCACTGGAGGCGGTACATTCGCTAAATGCGCCTCTACTACATGACATCGTTGGAAACGCTCGAGCAGTACATTTTTCCAGAGCTACGCATTCGCCTGTCGACGTTCGACACAGTCAATGACCCGTTTGAGTTGCTCGGAGTGCAGCAAAGCGATCGGAAGAGCAGGCGTCATTTTGTCGGTCTTTACGAGCTCTGGGTCAAAACGCTCGGCTTTGTGAGTTTCAGCGACAACTGGAAGAGTCCTCTTATGTGGGGTCACTATGCGAAGAATCACACAGGGGTATGTCTCGGGATCGAAGTTCCAGATCAACGACCTATGAAAGTGAGCTACGAACCCCATCGGCTTCAGGTGTTACTGGAAATGTCGCCACTGGAAGCCGCCGTTGATGAAGAAGTGATTAAGCAGGTCGTGACTACGAAGTTCAAGGATTGGGAATACGAGCGCGAATGGCGGTACATCGAGAAGCTGGCTAACAAGGATGAAGAAACGGGCCTCTACTACGTTGATTTTTCCCCTGACTTTGAGCTGCGAGAAATCATTGCTGGAGCACGTTGCGAGCGGAGTCTAGAGGACATCCGCAAACAGGTATTCGGAAACACCGAGACCATCACGCTGATAAAGGCGCGTGCAGCTTTTGGAACGTTCAGTATGGTCCAACAGAAAAGGCAAAACGTCTTAACCATCAGTCCGCTTCATCAAGTCGCGGGTTTTGGGTATGGCAAGAGGCGAAAATGAAGTAAATCAACCTGGTTTCGTTGTGAGCACAAACAAAGACTTCTGACATTCAATTTCAGTCTAGGAAAGACTGCAACGGGTCGGGCAGAGACATTCAACTTTGAGTGGCTCAGTCCGGCCAAAACCAGCCAAAGGCATGAGCAGCAAAAAGCGAACATCAAAACGTCGGTGCATTTTTTACGCTACTACGCCAAAAATTGGCGTCCGGATAGAGCCGCTCGCAGCTGGGTGACTCAGCCCATGAGCGGTCATCAGGTATGGTTGTCTTTTTGCTCATAACTAAATTACACTCGAATTCGATTTGAAGCTCATTTCTGATACGAGCAAGTCAAAAAATGAAAAGACATCGCTATCACCTGACCCCACACGCGAAAGATGAAACTATTCCTTTGCGAACTGGAGTTATTCCAAAGGGAAATAAAGTATTTTTGGATGGAATTGAGATCGATGATGATGGTACCGCTCAGCAGACCAAAGGCCAGCGCGATGCAGGCAACTATCACATCCTCGCGAATGTTTGGTTAAGTGAGTCTGGGGAAGAGAGGTTGCCTGGGCGTTGGCGGCTAGTCACGGTCGAGCCTGATCAAGATTTCCAAGATCCTCCGATATTTACGTTATTACCTCCTGATCGAAGTGGTGCCAGATCTGAGGCAAATTTGACGGACTACTTGAAGAAGGAAAGAAAGAAGGATGATCGGACTTGGTTGAGCCCCGAGTACATCGCTAAAACACTTCATCCTTTGTTGATGGCTGGGGCCATCCGTGACCATAACGATTTGGCGAGTCATATTAATGAACGGATGATGAAGCCCGTTCTTGAAGCCAAGGATGCAGCAGAACGGAAGAGACATGAAGAGTTCGAGGCTAGGGCAGCCGCTGAACGCGAACGAGATTTCGCTAAAGCAGAAAAAGACAAAGCAACACAAGCCAAAGAAGAGGCTGAGCATCATCGGTTGAATGCACAGCAGGAAAAGAATGCAGCCGAGCTTCAATGGGAAGAAGAATTCCGGGCAAGAGAAGCGGCAGAACGTGCGCGTGATGTGGCCAAAGAAGAGAAGCAGGAAGTGGTGAATCGCCTTGCGGAAGTCACCAACGAACGCGATCAAATGGCCCAGGCGCTTGCCAAAATTAGAGAAGGCTCATCCTCAGGAGAGGTGCCGAAAATCTCGCTCGAGGTGGCAAGGCAAGTTACAAAGCCATGGCCGTCAAGGACAGGCTCTGATTACATGAACATTGGTATAGAGGCCTCAATTGAAGAAGTTCGCCAAATCGGCTCGAAAATTTCACTTACTTACTTAGATAGATCGGGTAACAAACAAACCGTGACAGACTTCGGATATCACGGCTTTGTGCAATTGGTTTACGACTATCTAATGTCTTGCAAGGCTGAGAGCCGTAGAGCTGTTTTCATCCTCACCTATCGGCCGGATATGAAGATGCGTTTGGCCGCTGACACGATGATGTTGGCGAATTACGTCAATCTTTGGCGGAAATAGTGACTAAGACTGTGCAGAAAAAAAGCCATTGGTTTATTTCTTGGATTGGTGCTGCAGACCACGAGTCTTCAGAATTGATCCGGGGGTCGGATATTGGACCAATTGCGACGGCCTTATGTGGTGAAACGCGATATGACCGCATCTATTTATTAACCAACTACGATTTTGATCGGAGCAAAAAATATTGCGAATGGTTGGAGTCAAAGTCAAAATACAGTGCTAGCGCGACGGATCTGTACAGGGTTGATCTCAGCAGTCCGATTGACTATGCGGATATCTACGCTGAGGTAAGTGCAAATCTTCGCCAAGCAGGATTACCTAAAGATGACGTAGAGCTCACTTTCCATGTGAGCCCCGGGACTCCCGCAATGGCTGCAATCTGGATCATCTTGGCAAAAACAAGATTCCCGGCGAAATTGATTCAAACTTCAAAAGAGCGAGGTATTGAGTCGATAGATTTCAACTTTGACTTAGCAGGTGATTTCCTCCCTGAGTACCTGCAGCGTGTAGGTGCTAGGGTTGACCGTCTTGCTGAAGCTGTTCAGGCGACTTTTCCGGAGTTCGAGACAATCATCCATCAATCTGCGGAGATTGATCGTCAGATTAGCCTTGCTAAACGGATTGCAGCCTATGAAGTTCCCGCTCTGATTTTGGGGGAAACGGGTACGGGAAAGGAGTTGTTTGCTGAGGCAATGCATGAGGCGAGTTCGCGTGCAGAAAAGCCGTTTATTGCAGTGAACTGTGGAGCGCTTTCCCCGGAGTTGGCTAATTCAGAACTTTTTGGCCATAAGAAGGGCGCATTTACAGGGGCAATTTCAGATCAAAAAGGTCTGTTTGTTGAAGCTTCCGGTGGAACTCTATTTCTCGACGAAGTTGGAGATCTTCCCATCGACACTCAGGTCAGATTGTTAAGAGCCTTGCAGGCTAAGGAGGTAACTCCTCTTGGCCATTCAATGCCAGTCAAGGTCAACACGCGGATCATCGCCGCAACTCACCGGAATCTTGCGCAAGAGGTTGCAGCTGGGAGATTCAGGGAGGATCTGTTCCACCGTCTGGCCGTAGGCATTGTGCAATTGCCTCCTTTGCGCGAGAGGGTTGGTGACGTTGAGTTATTGGCGGACTATTTTTTAGGCCTGATTAACGCTGATGCAGCTGGTAAGCCTGAGGCTCAACACAAGCATCTTTCGGTGGGAGCAATTGACGTTCTTAAAGCGCATTCATGGCCAGGAAATGTACGTGAGCTTTATCACACGTTGCTTCGGGCTGTGATTTGGTCAACGGCTACAGAGATATCACGCGAAGATGTGCGCAGTGCATTGCTTCCCATCGCTGGTGTGCAGAGTTCAGAGCAAGCGTTTGTTCCTGCTGATGGGTTTAATCTTCAGGATCATCTTGACCAGACTGCGAAGGCGTTCATCGCTCAGGCCATGCGCCAGACTGGCCATCGGTCTTCTGCTGCGGCCAAGATTCTCGGTTTTGCAAGTCATCAAACCCTTGGTAATTGGATAAAACGTTTGGGCATTACAAATGTTTAGGGCAGTTCAATCGCAGGTGGTTGAAGTAAATTAATTTACTTAAATGTAAAATATATTTTGTTAACGATGGTGGTGGAAATCGTAACTTATTGATTTCTAAGAAGAAATTATCGAACTCGGTCTGGCACAAATCTGGCACAACAAAGAGACACAACAAGGAGTGCCGAATGTCCACTATCGACTTTACCCGCATTGCAAGTGACGCAATTGCACCCCATGGCGGCCAAATTGAGAGCAGATGCTGCCCTGATCAATACGTGGGGAGACTCAGTCAAATCTTTGGAAGACAAGATTTTCCAGAAAGATTGCCTGTAGTGATGCGCCCCAATTTGCCATGCATCATCATGGTGCTTGAGTCGCCTCACATTGATGAATACATCGGGACTCCTGGTCCGGCCAAAGGCTTCACGGGCGAAATGATTCGCTTGCACCTGCAAAAAGCGTTACCAATCGAAGAGATTGGTGGGTATGGCCTCATCGTGATGAATGCAATTCAGTACCAATGTTCGCTTGGGGTGAGTACAGATTTTTTCCGTGACCGAGTCTTTCGGGCGTCTTGGAATTTTGGGGGGCGTGAGAGTCTGGGTATTCGGGTTGAACGTCTGTATCGACATGGAGACGTCCTCGTCAACTGCTGCACAAAAGGTAAGGACTATGGCATCAATACGCCTCTGCGTCTGTTGGTCGAAGGGGAGTTAAGGCGTGTTCTCCCCGGAGTGCGCTCGATACGAAGGTTACATCCTTCGTCTTGGAGAAAGCCGATGCTAGTTTCTGTTGAGTGGTCAACTTCCGGATTGGAAAGCCTTGATGAGGGGCAACGTGCTCAAAAAAATTCCACGTTGCTGAGGGCGCCTGCATCGAGCGTTAAAAAAAGCTTGAGCTTTTCGCGTACCGGTGTAAGTGCGGTCAGGGATGAGCGTGTTTCTCATTCAAATGATCGTCAAGCATTGGAAGAACGTACGCTTGTTGAAGTTCAAGAGAATGTTCTTGTAAGTGGAGCACGATGCACGGTATTGATTTTTTCAAATGGGAGTCGACAGCATATGAAGACGGCTACGTTTGATCCTCAGGGGCTGATTACAGCTAAAGCCAAGTGCTTTCTGGGAATGGCAGTCAAAACGACGTGTTGGAATCCTAGATCTGCGCCAGGACGCTGGTCCACTCTTGGGTATTTCAACGACATCTTTCCGGTCTGACGAGGGGGCTCCATGAGCAATCAAAGAAAAGACGCAGAGCAAAACTTTATCAACGGAGTTGAGGCTGCAATTGCAAAAGCAGTGAGGATGGACCAATTTGATGGTCTTCAAGTAACGGTTCTAGCAGATCTGATGCAAATTCAATGCATCGCTTCTGGGGACACGGATCTTTTGACGTTCAAATTGCCCTATGCAATCGGTCCGATGGTTCAAAAAATTGCTGAGCACCAGAATGCTCGCTTCTTTGAATGGACAGATAAGGGTGATGGGTTGGCAACTTTGGTTTTTGGCAATGAAGATGAGCAAGATAAATTCATTCAAGTCTTTGAGGTGCTTTCGTTTAGTCGTCAACGTGCGTATCCGACGCCAGATATTTATCTGGGGCGTGCTGAGCCTGATCAGCAGCTCTGCTCAGATCTTCTCAATTTCCTAGTCGCTGTAACTGTTAGGGCCATGCAGCACGTGCATGAGGTACCTGAAGTGGATCCACAGGTGCCAAATGTCAGTCACACAGAAAAGCAAAGCTCAATCTGGAAAGTCTGGGTGGGCGCGATCCACATGCAAGCCAAGGTTGAAGACTTTGGCGCTGTCCCTCAGTTTTCTCAGTTGTCACAGCCAACCCGCTGCTATCTTGTGGAATATGACAAAGCAGTTTGGTCGTGGAAATTCTTCTGGAGCAAGCCTGGTCAATTTGGGCCTGATGGAAATTTCATTACCAAAATCATGAAAGAGGATCCGCCGCGAAATGGGGAAAGATACTTTAATGATGCAAGCAGGGACCAAATGCATTATTCATCAACTCTGACGATGACAAATATGCAGTTGTATGACGGACAGGCCTTCATGTACAGGCAGGAATTTGATACTTGGATTGGTGCATTCATGGGCAGTCTTGCACCTATCGAGTTGCAAGAAGTGCCTTCTGAATGGATGAGTCTTTTTCAACGGAATGCTCCATAAAACTGGTTGAGACTTAGCTTGATAGGGGGGTACGTGAAAACTGCTCCTGCCACAGATCGGGTATCGCGTTGCGAGTGAACCACAGCATGCTGGCCTCCTGTGGCTGCCTTCCTTCCAGAATGTCCATCACCAAAGATGGGTCCAGCAACGTCAGCCGCAGCAGTTCATTGACTGTGCTCGGGTCAAGCTCCTCCAGTTGAGCAATTTCTGAGCCGCTGCGGACCTCACCAGCATCCAGCAGTCGCTGCCAGTAGTGGGCCCGAGCGAGTCCCAGGAGCAGTGCAATTTGGCTGCTCTTCTCTATGCACTCGCCATTCAAGTGACCTTCGGGCATTTCGGGTGTCACCACAACTGTTTTGATGCCCGGACGGCGCTTGAGCTTGAAGGGGGTGCGCGTGGTGATCCGAAAGGTGTCGTCGCTCCTAATGTCGCTGACGGTCATGTCGCTCATGCGGGCATCTCCAGTTCCAGCATCTCTGCCCCCGTTGTTTTGGGCTTCATGGTTTCCAGCAGGGGGATCCAGTTATCTGTGCGCCAACTGACCTCAACCGTATCGTCCTCATGGAGCGTGATCCGTTCCACCAGGCTTCGGATGATGTGGCTTTTCACCTGATCAAAGTAGTTATCCCAAATCTTCGCAGTGCGCTGCAAGATGAGCACGACCGCCTGCGGTTCTGGAATGCCAGGATTGATGGACTGGATGCGATGCCAGTATTGGTTGAGCATCGTGCCCGAGCGCAGAAAATCAAGCACCTGCTTGGTCACTTCTTGTTCGATGGGTTCAGCCGGTTGATTCGGAATACTGCTCTGGCTGGCACCTTCGTGCATCTTCTTGTTGTGCACGTAGTATCGATAGACTTTCCCAGATTTTTTTTGTGTCGCCATTGGCAGGTACAGGTCACCGCCAGGGCTGTAGATCAGACCACGCAACAGGAACTCGGTGCGCGCCTTCATGGCCCAGGTGGCCTGGCTCTTGGCCTCGCTTGTGCGTGCCATCATCTCTTGCACGCAGTCCCATTTGGCCTGGTCAATCAAGGGCTGGTGGGCCCCAGCGTAGAACTGCCCCTTGTGCGAAATCATCCCGAGATAAACCCGGTTTTTCAGGACCTTGTGGAGTGATTGCTTGCAGAAATTCCGACCTGATTTCGTCAACCGATTTTGTTCCTTCATTTGCTGGACCATGAGCGTGGTGGAGCCTGTGCTGACATATGTGTAAAAGATCCAGTTCACGGTTTCCGACTCTTGAGGATCAATCAGCAGCTGACGGTCTTCAACCCGATAGCCCAGCGGCACCACGCCTCCCATCCACAACCCCTTGCGCTTGGAGGCGGCAATCTTGTCTCGGATGCGCTCGCCGGTCACTTCACGCTCAAACTGAGCAAACGACAGCAGCATATTGAGCATCAGGCGACCGGTTGATGTGGCCGAGTTGATCTGCTGAGTCACCGAGCTGAAGCTGACCTGGTGCTTGTCAAACACTTCAACCATCTTGGCGAAGTCAGCCAGGGAGCGTGAGAGACGGTCGATCTTGTAGACCACCACCATGTCCACCTTGCCTGCCTTGATGTCAGCCATCAAGCGCTTGAGACCTGGGCGCTCCATGTTCCCGCCCGAGTAGCCCGGATCCTCGTAGGTGTCTTGCACTGGGACCCAGCCCTCGTTGCGCTGACTGAGGACATAGGACAAGCCCGATTCGCGTTGTGCATCGATAGAGTTGAATGATTGGTCCAGTCGCTCGTCAGAGGAAACGCGGCAGTAAACCGCGCATCTTTTGGGCGTCAGCATGCTCATGCTTCCCCCTTGGCTTTCAGGCCGAAGAAGGCAGGTCCAGACCACTGTGTGCCGGTGATGATCTTGGCGATGGCCGATAAGCTTCCGTAGATCTGCCGGTTGTATTCGTAGCGACCATCGGCCAGCACCTCAACCCGATATTCCTTGCCGTCGAATTCCCGAACCAGAGTTGCGCCGGGCATGGCCACCGCTTTGAGTGGGGATTTGCTTTTGATCTTGGAGAGTTGCTGGCCATAGTCGGCCAGCCTTTCCCGGGTGGACTGGGGAAGGGTGCCAAAGGCCAGTTCTTGAAATCGGTGAGACAGACGAGATGTCAAGAACTTGCGGTTGGGGTGAACCGGGCGGCGCGGAAAGTGCACATCCCAGACTTTCCAGAGCTCGGTCATCTTCAAGTCGTCAAGGGCTGCGACCTTGCGCTGGATGGCATTGAGTTGGTCGAGACTGCGCTGCTCACGCGGGGTAATTGATCGTTGTTTCATGGGTGAACTCCTTGTTGTGTAGACGGGTTCACATTCACGCTCTGCCATGCATGGAAGTCCACGAACTCGTCGAGATCAGTGGCGTAAAGCTGACTGCTGTGGATTTCGCGCAGCTTCTGGTGTTGACTGACAGCGCCTTGCGCCATCAGTTCACTGATCTGCGACAGGGAGAGAAATCCGCTCTTTTCGGAGCGGTTGCTGGTGTGATTTGTGGAGGGGTTCAGATGGCCTGTCATTGGTAGGGGATTTGGTGAAAAAACCGTCCATAAATCGTATGAGCGAGCTCCTCCAGAGGTAACGTGTTTTGGCGGGCCAATGAGGGACACGAGCTGGAAACCTGCATAAATACTGAACTTTTGAAGTCGAGGCCTGCAGCCAAGCGGCTCGCGAATGCGGTTTTGACAAACCCGTAAAAAGCTGTATATTTATCCAGCAACCTGGCAAAACTCATCCCAAGCCCCCGGTCAACAGATCAGGGGTTGAGACGCCTCATTGCCAAAACAAACAACAACAAAGGAGACAAAGAATGAGCCGCACTCAGACCTACGCCGACATCTTGCTGAACCTGCCTGTCGACGACACCCTTAAAACCTTCATCGAGCGCCACACCCTGCCTTTGCCCGAGGGCTGGATTTGGCATGACTCCATCCAGGCCTCCAAGAGCCTGGTTGGGTTGATTCAGCTGCATCCGAATGTCGCCATGCGTGACCGCATCGTGGCCGGTTTGCACGCCTGTACGCTGTTGGCTCACCCCTTGGGTAAGCAGGCCATGTTTCAGGCTGCACATGACCGACCGTCGGAATTGATGGGGCTCATTGCCTGCAAGAGCGACCTGCACCGGGCGTTTTGGTTGTATGTCCATCACCCGGCGCTGTTTGAAGCGGCGGCCGAAATCGAATATCTGGACCACCATGGTCAGCAAGCCCAACAGCACGATCTTGGGATCAAGCATCCCATCAAGCGCGACGAGAGCTCGATTGCTGCATTCAGTGATGCCATCAAAGGTTTCTACCAGCGGGAGTTGGGGTGCGGAGAGGTTTGCGTGGTCAATGTGCTGGACCGGGCGCGTGGCACGCAATTGATCTCTATCCACGCCAAGGACCTGGCCACTGCCAAGCTGGAGTTCGAGGGCAGTCAGTTGCAGCGACGGGTGGGCAGCCCAAACATCCACATGGTGCTGGAATACGCCCAGACCACTGGGGTGGCTCGCACCATCATCCGGGGCGGGGCGAAGTACCACGCCATGCTTTGCGAGGCATTTGCCAAGCACTTATTGGGCGTGGATGCCGATGCGCAGCGAATCCAAACACCTCGGCTTAATTTGTCCAACTTGCGCTTGGGCATGAATATTCCGCAGGCGATCGATGACGGTTTCGTTGGCCTGCAGGTCAAGAGTGTGACTGTCGTCAGTGGCTGTGGCCAACTCAAAATGGAATGCACCGCCAGTGCGGCCAGCGATCAGCGCTGCGTGACGGATCTGCTGGCTGACTACTTTGGCTCAGAAAACCCACTCACCCGAGGGTGGTTGATTCAGGCTGCGGTGCTCAATTTCTACCTTGCACCCATGCAGGGCAAGAGCCGCTGCTCAGTGGTCAGTTTGGAGATCACAAGCAAGGGGCGCCTGAACCTGCACAAGTTCGATGAAAAGCTCCGATCTCAACTCGAGGGCTATCTGGTGCAGCTCGGCATCCTGAAAGGTCAGCAGGTGCTCCAACCTGATCCAGAGACTGCAAAGCAGAAGGTCCTGGTTGGTGGTTTGTTTGAGTAAGGGGTTTGAATGGAAATCACGTTGAACCAGCAAGCCATCAATCTAGCGGCCCTATTTTTCGTGCGAGGCGGTGTCTCCATGGAGAGCGGCCTGCATGATGGAGAAATCCAGGCGCTGCATGTTCTTAAGGAAGCCAAAGCAGTAGTTACAGGCCAGATCAGCACCCGTGATGCCATGTGCGCATTTTGTGGTCTGTACCGAGGGCCGATCTTCCGAAACGACGACGGCCTCATGGTGCAGTGTCCGGACTGTGGTCCGTTTCGGCTGGACCCGGCCAGTCAGCGCAGTTGGCAGTTGGACGATGAATGGCTGATCCGCAGGTTGCGCGGCGCGCTGGACATTGCGCCGCATTCGGCTGCATCGCCGATCGTCGACGGTGTATGGGACATTGGCCGATACAAGAAGCGGCCGGTAGTGCTGGCTCGCCGGATTGATCTGGTGGAGCGCCATGGGCTACGGATTTTTCATGGCCCCGAGCCACGCAACCAAAGCTGGGTGATTACACCCAGACCGCTGGGACGCATGACCCAGGATCCGCTGGAGGGAACGGCAACCTGGTGGCAGCTGGAAGATCGTTTCGCACTGCACGGCATGGCGCTACGGTTGCTGGGAGACGATCCGGACGCCCTTGTCGATTCCAACGGGAAGGTCATTCCGGCAGCTGTCCATGGGCCGTTCAGTGATGACTTCGCTTGGGTACATTTGGATGGCTGGCCACATGGTCCCATTCGCTTGACCGACGCTCAGGCCAGATTGTTTGCCTCGCTTTGGGAGTACCGACACCAGTTACAGTCGGCGGAATTTCTCATGCGGCAAGCCGGTCTAGCCAGCGAAAAGCCGATGGATGTTTTCAAGTTAAAAACATCCAATCGTGGTGACACTAAATATGAAGGCCCGCTTCATGCATACGAGAAACTGGTCATCCGACAGCGGCGACATGGACTTTATCGCTTGAAACTATGAGCAAATGTGCATTCGGGCGCTGCTGGACACTCAGTCAGGCAACGTGATCAGATAAGCATCTGTCGGCCTGGAGAGGTCTTTCTGAATCATGCTCGCAAAGCAGACAATTCATGTCGAGCGAAAACCGCACTCAATAGAGGTAGGACTTTTCAGTGCTGAGGCTATAGTGCAGGTGAGAAACTTACAAGGCTAGTATGACAATTTGTACCGCTTGGATTCGACGCGTTGGCCAGGGCGAGGAACTCATCTTCTGCACTGATAGTCGTCTGCGCAGCTTCGGCTCATGGGATGCAAATCCGAAGATCTTTACTTTCAACCGAACAGACTGTGCCATATGCTTTTCCGGAGACACGGTGTTCTCCTATCCGTTGATGATTCAGTTGAAAAACGCGATAGATGCAAATCCTAAGATGGAGGGTCGTTTTCAACGACTGGACGTCTTTAAGAGCATCCTGGTAAAGACCATGAACGGCTTGCTTGCATACAAATCGGATTACGAAATCCCATCAGTTGATTTTCTCTTCGGAGGCTACTGCTGGTTTCGGAAGACCTTCAAGATATGGAGATTTCAGTACGAAGGCGCAAAGAAGGCATTCGTAGCAAGGCAGTTGACTGATGGCGCGTGGCGGAAGGGTGATCTTCCCGTTTTCTTCGCAGGCGACTACGTTGATCACGCGAAAGAAAAACTTCTTAAGCTCCTAGTAAATAACGAGGACTTTAAGTCGGGTAATCGAATTAATATGGAGCCCTTTCAAGTTTTGTGCGACATGTTGGAAGCTCCTGATCGAGAGCAAGTGCATCACCTTATTGGAGGGCCACCGCAGATGCTGAAGGTCTACAAGAGCCTCAATCGTGTGCCGTTCGCAGTCAAATGGAAAATGAAAAATGTCGATGAGACAACACTTTTCGGCATGCCAGTCCGCATGCAAAAAGGCTTTCCGTACCCAGTCATTGATCCGACTACTTTGCGCGTCTCCAACTCAAATTCATATGCAATCTAACCTGCAATCCAGCAGACGCCTAATTGCGACACTGAATGTAGACGTCACCTATCTACTTCTATCGACGTGCATGCAGAAGAAACTTGACGCGTATCGTGGAAAATACTCGGCTGCTAAGATAGCAAAGCGGGCGTTGCGCATCTAAAGAGCGTTCCCCATGTCGGCCTACTGCATTCGCTCAGCCTCTACTAGGCCGTATTCCTTCATCTGACTGCGCACCTCTTGAATCTCACGATTCAGTTGAGTGAGGTACTCATTGGCGACCATAGAGAACAGTTCATCACCATCTTTGTCCAGTTTTATGACGAACTCACCGATCCTGATCCGCTGAATGAGTTTGTTGAAAGCGCTCTTGACCGCGTTCGGATTGTCATCAGACAGCGGGATCGTAACAGGGCCTTCCTCTACGCTAATCTTGAGGAAGTACTTTTCCTCAATGCAGTCAACTGTTGCATCAAGCGTGACCATAGATTCTCCCTCTCTCTCCAAATGCGTCCTTGCCGCCTTCGAGTGTGCGCATGCTGACAATCTTCCAGTCACGCAATTCCTCAGGCTTTGTCACGTTCACCAAGTTGTTAGTGAAGGGGTTCCCCACGAATGTGCTGTACCCCTCCGGTCCATGAGTTCGGTAAATCGAGCAGTATGGCAACGTCCGCACGGCAATATTGGCATCGTGCGTTGAGATGAACACTCGCCGGCCCGATTTCGCCCGCTCCTTGATGAGTGGAACTATCACGTCGTTGATGTACTCGTTCCCGAGGCTCTTCTCGGGCTCATCGAGAATGTAGACGTCTCTATCGGTCCCAAGCTCTTTTTGCAGCATCACCATCGACGCCTCGCCACTTGAGGGCGTATATGGCAGGTCGTCGAGTGTGAAATATCTCTTGAACAGCAGCAACTCATGGATCGTTTTGACATCATCGATCCCCTCGGTGGCGTTGAACTCGGCGACATAGTGAAATAGGTCGTCCTGGTACACGTGCTTGCCAACCTCGCGGAGAGCGTTGGCAAAACTCTTCTGAACACCCTTCTTCACGCCCGAAAGGCTGAGCATCTCTCCGTCCGTAACGTTGCCGTTCTGAAAGAGGAAGTGAGTCACAAACTTCAATTCACCCTTTCCTGAGCCGAGGTCGCCAACGATTTCCTTTTCATCCGGAATCTCGGACTTGATGCTCTTAGCAATCGCGCGAATACTGGCAGCGATTTTGATGCGGTTAATCGCGTAGTCGCGAAAGCCCGTCGTGGTCGGCTTCTGGGGCGACCCCGTCTTACGTTCTACTTCCTTCCGAAAGGTCTTTATCGCCGAATTGAGAAACGAGAGTTCTTTCCAATCTACAAACCCGGACCATTCCTTCGCATTGAGTCGGTTGAGAAGAAGTCCGAGGATTCGTTGCAGCTCGGTGAACTCGTCGTCCTTGAGCTCCTTCTTCACTAGCGGATCCTCCTCCACTATCGCAGTAAGGGCTGCGATCTTTGAGGCAGAGTCGTGGTACTTGGAGAAGTTTCGCTCTGCGTCCCCTTCCTCTTGAGTATCGATATCCTTGAGAAGGATCAGCTTTGCATTCTTGTTCGATACAGTGGTCTCGAAGAACGCTTTGAATTTGGTTACGCTCGTAACGTCCACTTCGACAGCGGCACGCACCGCCTGAATTTCATCCTGGCAGTAGTTGATGCTGTAGTTGTTGAGATTTATGCTCAAGCCCTTTCCTTTGACGTCAAAGATGTCGTTGAGGCGTCCACTGGCGGACTCATAGACCTTGGCATCTATCCCAATCTTCGTGTAGTGCTTCGCGATGGCCTGGAGGATGCAAGATTTACCGGTCCCCTTCGGTCCAAAGATGATGTTGATGTCGTTGAACACCCTGATGGTGAGCTTTTTCCTGTCTTCGAAGGGAGCCAACGTTAGCTCCTCAGAGGTTTTGCGATCCATTACCGTGTTGATGGTCGTGGGATCCTTCTTCAAGAGCAGGCAAAAATGCTCGAAGCTATCGATGGGAAGTCGTAGTTCAGGCAACTCAAGGGCTCCCTCGACATATTTCCCCCAATCATGGACGTCGGAGCCGTAGATCGAAGACCGGCCATGCGAAATGTGAATGCCTGCTGAAATCGCATTGCTTACCTCTTTAAGAATGCTCCACTTGTTACGTGCCCCCACTTCAAGCACTGCAAGCATGTCATCCGAGACGCTCGGCCGCTTTTGCTTGTAATGTGCGACATAGAGCGGTTCCATGGCATCAAACGTTGCGAGAACATCCGGAATTGTCACCTTGAACGAGTCCGGCGTGTGGCCCTTTGTCAGGTTGGTTACTGCCTCGAAGAGCTGCGTCGCGCGCTTGGGCGAGGTAATAACCAGCAAATGCCCTTTGCCGTGATCGTCGTAAACGTCAAGCTCAACGCCTGGCCATACCTGTGCGCGCGTCTTGATGAGTTCCTGAATAGCCTGGAACTGATATAGGTCGAACACGTTGTGATTCGTGATCGCCACGACCCCGACTTCTGTCGAAAGGAGCGCGTCGCAGAAGTCCTCCGGCGAAATCTCTCTCGTCTGTGCGTCACCAGATTTGCATTTTCTAGTATGCGTGTGGATGTCGATTTTCACAACCCGCGTCTCCCCTAAGTGTCCCAAACGGTGTACTGGAAGGTTGCGGAGATCATACTCCGGGCTTTTCAGTACGAACCCCCAGTGCGATCCGCACATCCTCATTGCCCACTGCGCGACCTGGAATGGTCTCGAAGCTATTGTTGTTTAAATCGCTGCTCAAGCTCTTCGTGTTGCAATCGGAATTTTGTCGGGTTCTTTGACTTCAGATTGTTCAGATTCTGTAGCTTCCATTTGATGGCGGGCATATTTTGCAAATGGGTGAACGGCAGAAGTGACCAGTCTGGTTGGGCTTCTACCAGCGACAACAGGAAATTTCTGTGGCTTGGAGTCAACGCCTGTGGAAGTTCGGTCATCAATCGTTTCTGGGTATTGAGCAGATCATCCAGGTTGACGGGCTCTGATGTCATTCCTACAAACTCGTTTTTGAAAGTCTCTTCCATCGGTTGAAGATTGGAAAACAAAACCTCGTGCACGGGTCTGTTGTGACCAGCCATATAGACCACAAAGCAGTCAAGAATTTCTTGAGTCAATCCATGGCTTTCGTACATCTTAAGAACGTCGAAAAGATCGCGTGGATGCTGTCTGTCCATCGCAGCAACCAGTTTGCTGCCATAGAGCTCAGAGGGTGAGAGCACTGGAGCCTGGATATTTTTGGAGAAAAGCTCTTGTGTTTTCGCTGACAGTGACCGTGTTTGTACCGGAAGGACCGTACCCCTAAAAACGAAATTCACTTCAACCTTGACCTCAGCTTCTGCGCTGAAGATGTCAAGCTTCACTTCATCACCACCATGCACTTTCCTGGTTCGAGTTTCATAGCCCATTTCGGCAATCGCCACCTCGATGCGTTGAATCTCTTGGGAAATTTCTTGCAAGGCTGTATCCCTGTCAGCCAGGTGATTAATGAAGACGACGTCAATGTCCACTGACAGCCGTGGCAGGTTCTGAACGAACAAGTTCAGAGCGGTTCCACCCTTCATTGCAAATCGAGGGGTTTGAAACACTGTGGGTGCGATGTCCAACAGCAGGTTGACCGTTTGTACGTAGGTGGGGTTCATTTTTTCAGATGAAGAATTTTCTTGTCCCTGGTCACAGCAATCCAACGACTTGAACTTCCGAGTCGCTCGCTGTGTTTCTTTGCAATCTCAAGCCAGGGCAGCTCAAGGCTCTCGGCCAACGATTTGGCCAGCCGCACTACCTTTACACGTGTCGTGTGGGTCAACAATGTTTCAAGAACATCAGGGCGTAGGTGCCGAACGCTTTCAGCGACGTTCAACGTCTCTTCCAGTGACTGAAGCTTGCCCGTGTCGCTGAAGAGTTCCAGCAACGCTCTCTCCGGGACGGAAACCATCACTTTGGGGTTCCCTGCCGGAAGTGGTGCAAGACCGAACCCTTGGGGCAGTGTGTTGTCAAAAATCCTGGTTGACTGGTAGGTGACATTGAACAGGTCGGTGAACCATGCCGGGAGTCGTCCCGCCTTGAGACCCCATAAGTTCAACCGTTCTTGATGTGCAAGGTTGTGGCGTGTCCCTCGCCAAGCCAGGGCGGTTTTCCCTCCAACGTGCAATTCCGGAACTTCGAGCGACAGGTAGGCCAATGCCTTGTTCATGTCCAGTTTGGCGTTGGGTACTTGGTACACGCCACGTCCCAATCTCTTGAGCCAGCCTGACTGGGCTAAGCGGGCTGCAGCAGTCGAAGGTAAGCCCAGAGCCTGCAGGTCGCTGGAACCGTATGGCGTGTCCCACTCCAGCTTGCTCAGCAGCTCTTTGATTGAAATATTTTCAGAAACGCGCATTTGAGGTGAACTATCGCAAATATTTCAAACAATGGCAAGTGGTCCTGAGAGTAGATGTTTGAAATATTTCACGAAAACAGCATTTTGGAGTGAATTTCTAAAAATATTTCAAACATCTGGAGTCCCGGATGTCGACTATGGGAATAAGGAACTGGAGATATCGCCAAAGTTCCTTGATCAGTTCCTTATCAGTTCCCCATTGATTTTCTGAAATAGCAGCGTTGTCCCTCAACTCTCTGAAAGGAGTGACCCATGCTGCTAGCAACACCAGCGCTTTCAACGCTCAACCCCTTGAGCGTCATGGCCCCAGAGCCATACATGCCCCCACGGCAAGTCCTGAGCGAAGCCGACCTGGCCTCGCGATGGGGCATGAGCCCCAAGACCCTTCAACGTTGGCGAATGGAAGGGCGTGGTCCCCATTACTTGAAGCTGGGCAAGCGGGTGAACTACCCCCTCAATGCCGTGATCGCCTTCGAGAACTGCGTCCAGCACGTCTCCACCTCACAACGAGCTACTGCCTAAGGAGCCACCAATGAATCACCTCCAATTGCAACAGGCGGCCTTGCCCGACCTCTCCGAGAGCCAGATCAGCCGTCTGCCCAAAGACCAGCTGGCTCACTTCAGCAACGCGGTGCAGCAGCTCCATGACTGGACGCTGCAGATGCGCGGCCGGATCAACCAGGCCATGGAAATCCGCTACGCCGAGCAGATTCGACAGGCCGAGAGCCTTGGCCAGGACGAAGCTGCCAGATTCCGCATCGACGACGGTGACCTGCAGATCGATGTCTCGCAGCCCAAAGAAATCGTCTGGGACCAAAAGCACCTGTCTGAAATCGCTGAACGGATGGTCGTTGCCGGTGACCGCGTACAGGACTTCATGCAGGTCCAGTTCTCGGTGACCGAGCAGGACTACGCCCGCTGGCATCCGCTGCTGCGCGCGGCATTTCAGCCCGCCCGCAAGGAACTCATCACCGAGCCCACCTTCCAGATCCGCTGGGTAGGCGATGTCCAGCTCTGAGCGCCCAAAGCCTTCATCTTCACCCAAACACCACCAATCAAAGGAGATTTCTCAATGAACCACGACAACCACCACCAGGCCGCATGGTCTGATTTCAATGATGCCGACGCCCAGCAAGGCGAGTTCAACCTGATCCCCAAAGGCACCCAGGCCCTGGTGCGCATGGCCATCAAGCCCGGCGGCTATGACGACGCCAGCAAGGGCTGGACGGGCGGCTATGCCACGGCATCGGATGAAACGGGGGCAGTGTTCCTCTCCTGCGAATTCGTGCTGCTCACGGGACCATTTGCCAAGCGCAAGATATGGAGCAATGTGGGCTTGCACTCCAACAAGGGGCCAACCTGGGCGCAGATGGGGCGCAGCTTCATCAAGGCGGTGCTCAACAGCTCGCGCAACATCCACCCCGATGACAACTCACCCGAGGCACAACGCGCTCGCCAGATTCGCAGCTTCGGAGATCTCGATGGTGCTGAATTTGCCGCGCGCATCGGTATTGAAAAAGATGGCCAAGGCGAGTACCGCAACATCATTCGGCTGGTGATTGAGCCTGACCATAAGGAGTACGCAGACCTGATGCAGGCCAAGCTGCATCGTGATGGAGGTACGGGTGGGGGCTCTGGCGGGGCCCCAGCGACTGCCGTACCCACATCAGCGGCGCAAGCTCCTCAGCCGGGGGCGAGCTACACCCCCCGTCCCGGCAACGTGCAGGGCCGACCTTCATGGGCGCAGTGATGGCGAGGCTGCATGAAGTGCTGGGTGTGTTCCCGTCAGGCCAGAGGATTTGGCCATGTGGATCTGCGCTTCAAGGTGGGACATCCCAAGCGATATCCCATCGACTGGATCTTCTGCTCAAGGCGTTGCCAAGATTGTTTCCATCGACTTTACGCAGCCGGTGTGCGCTTTCTCGAACGCGAGGGCGCATTGCCGGAGGGGGCGGGCGTGATAGATCCGACTGAAGCAGAACTGGCCGCCATGCAGCAGTGCCTCAAACCTTTGGGCGAAGCCGCCAGCGAGATCGGAGGAATGGATCGCCCGCTGTCGAGCTACACCCAGCAAGAGGCTCTGCAGCTGATCAATGCCGTGGTCACGACCTATGTCGAGGCCATGGTTCAAGAACACGAACGCAGCAAGTACCCCAGCGTTCGTATGCAACTGGATGCCCAGCCAATCAACTGAGCTGAGCGTCCATCCAACCTCTACCAACCAACTGATGCAGACGGCGAAAGCCGTCTGCAGGGACGACTGTTTTCATGAAAAAAACCAAACCAATGTTTTCTCCGCAGAGGCAGGCAGGCCATATGGTCTCTGACTTCGCGGAGGAGCATCTCGTCACGGCAGACCAAGCATCGGCTGCACTGAACCTGCCGCTGTACTACTTCATCGATGCCCGCAAGCGCGCTGAGCTGGGAATCCCGTACTACTCAATCAATCGCATGGTGCGCTATCGAATCCGGGAACTTCACAAATGGCAAGTGAGGTACGCAGCCGAGCAGGTCAAGCAACCAGATGCATCTCAAGCAGGAGGTGCGCATGCTTGACTTCAACGATGTCCCCAGCGGCACCACGCGCAACGTGCGCAAGGCAGCTGAGGGCAGCACGGACACGGCGCGCGAGAAAGATGAAATCCGCTCAGCCCTCAACGAACAACTAGGCGTGTTGGTACTGGATATCTGGCCTTCGGGCAAACGTCGCCAGAACAAGTACCTGGTCGGCGATGTGATGGGTGGTCCCGGCGACAGCCTGGAGCTCCTGCTTTCGGGCCCCAAGACTGGCTTGTGGACCGACCGCGCCACAGGTGAAGGCGGTGACATCCTGGACCTCATCGCCCGTTACTACAGCCTCGATGTGCAGGCTCAATTCCCGCAAGTGCTAGAGCGAGCCAAGGGCTGGCTTGGCCGAGTCTTAGCCATGCCCGCAAGCAGCGTGGCAGCCAGTAAAGCCAAAGCACCTGCCGTGGATGAGCTCGGCCCTGCAACGGCCAAGTGGGATTACCAGGACGCCAGCGGAAAACTCATCGCTGTGGTTTACCGCTACGACCCTGAACCCGGGCGCAAGGAGTTCAGGCCCTGGGATGTGCGCCGCCGCAAGATGGCTCCTCCCGAGCCGCGTCCTCTGTACAACCAGCTGGGCATGCTCAAGTCGGAGCAGGTCGTGATGGTGGAGGGCGAGAAGTGCGCCCAAGCATTGATTGATCTGGGTGTGTGCGCCACCACGGCCATGCATGGTGCCAACGCTCCCGTCGAAAAAACCGACTGGTCTCCCTTGTCTGGCAAGCACGTCTTGATCTGGCCGGATCGGGATAAGCCCGGCTGGCAATACGCAGACCATGCATCGCAGGCCATCATGCAGGCGGGAGCCAAGTCGTGCGTGATCTTGCAGCCTCCAGCAGAGAAGCCCGAGGGCTGGGATGTGGCCGATGCCGTACAGGATGGCTTTGACATTACGGGGTTTCTGGCCGTTGGCGAGAGGGTTCCTGTGGTGCATCAGATCGATGTGCATGCGCCCATGCAGTTGGTCGACGGCATCGACTACACGAACGAGGATGGTCTGGCCATGGCCTTTTCTCACCAGTTCTCCGAGGACTGGCGCTACTGCGCGCCGTGGAGCAAGTGGCTCGTGTGGAATGGTGTGCGCTGGAACATCGACAAAGCCTTGTATGTGATGCACCTGTGTCGCCTGATCTGCAGGGCTGCTTCGGTACAAGCGGATGGCACCAAGCTCAAAGGTCGATTGGCCAGCTCTGGAACGATCTCGGCGATAGAGCGCATTGTGCGTTCGGAGCCGCGTCACAGCGCTACGGTCGAACAGTGGGACTCCAGCGTCTGGCTCCTGAACACGCCTGGTGGCATTGTGGACTTGCGCACTGGTGCACGTGGCCCACACGATCGGGATCGCCGCATGACCAAGGTCACCACGGCCACGCCGCAAGGCGATTGCCCGGTCTGGCGCAATTTTCTGGTGAACGTCACAGGGGGTGATGAAGAGCTTCAGGACTACCTGCAACGCGTGGTGGGTTACTGCCTGACTGGCGACATCAGCACTCACGCGCTCTTCTTCCTGTACGGCACGGGAGCCAATGGCAAGTCGGTCTTCGTGAACGTGATCTCCACGGTGCTTGGCGACTATGCCGCCAACGCGCCCATGGACACCTTCATGGAATCGCGTTCGGACCGGCACCCCACCGATCTGGCAGGACTGCGTGGTGCCCGCTTTGTTTCGGCAACGGAGACAGAGCAAGGCAGGCGCTGGAACGAATCCAAGATCAAGGCGATCACGGGCGGGGATGACATCACGGCGCGCCTGATGCACCAGGACTTCTTCACCTACAGGCCGCAGTTCAAGCTGCTCATCGCAGGCAACCACAAGCCAGCGATTCGCAACATCGACGAGGCTATGCGCCGCCGCATGCACCTGATCCCTTTCACGATCACGGTTCCTCCTGAAAAGCGCGATCCGCTCCTGACCGAGAAGCTGCTTGCCGAGCGCGACGGAATCATGGCCTGGGCGGTGCAGGGCTGCCTGCTTTGGCAAAGCCAGGGCCTGGTCCAACCCAAGTCCGTGGTGAGTGCGACCGAAGAGTACTTCGAGGCCGAGGATGCCATGGGGCGGTGGATGAGTGAGCGCTGCAACCTGGGCGTCAACCACAAGGCATTGACAGCCACTCTCTTCAACGACTGGAAGCAGTGGGCCGAACTCAGTGGTGAGTACATAGGCACGCAACGCCGGTTCTCAGACGCCTTGTTGGCCAGACGGTTCGAGAAGTGGCGCAACTCTATGGGCGTGCGTGGCTATCAGGGGATCGACCTCAAACAGCCCACTTCCTTGCCTGCCCGGTCCTATCCATACAACGATGATTGAGAGGAAATTTCAATGAAAAAGATTTCAGATATCGGCTGTTTGACACAACTGACGAGTCATTACATTGGTTCTTTACGCGGGCGCGTAGACGCGCATAAAGAGAAGGAGTGTTTTGTACCGTCAAAAGCGTCAGACCCATTGTCAAAACCGGACAAGTCCGTTTTTGACTTCCCAGCGGCGCATCGGAATATTTCGTTTGGAGGGCAGGTATGAAGATCCCTCCAGCACGTTACCCATCACCCCTTGGGCGCATGCAGGCCACTCCAATGGATGTCGAGGCTGCAAAGCGCCAGGGGTGGCGCGAGCAGCACATCCTGGTCGTCTCGGATGAGGACGAGCGGCTTGACTTCTTGGAGCGCCAGCTCATTCGCAGCATTGGCGAGAGGCTCTATGGTCAGGGCCATGGTCCGAGTCATGGTCATGCCCATAGTCACTCCCAACCCAAGGGAGGTGGCCATGGATGAGGTCTGGACAGTCGAAGCGGTGGCCGAGCGCTTTGTCGATGCGGCGAGAACTGCCAGGCGCCTGCCACGTGTGGCGGTGCAAGGCTATGCCAGCACTTGGCCCATCGTGATCTTGCCAAACGACACGTACCCGGATCCGCACAGGGTGTATCGCATGGCACCTCCATCTCCACAGGATGTGGAGCAGATGCTCGAAGTCATGCGCTGGGTACAGATGCTTGAACTCGATGAGCGGCACCTTGTGTGGATGCGTGCCAAGCGTTTTGACTGGGTGGAGATCAGCAAGCGATTTGCCTGTGACCGAACCACGGCGTGGAGACGCTGGAAGCGGGACATGCAAGTGGTTGCCGATCTGCTTAACAGGCAGGCAGCACAACCGAAAAAGTGAGGATTTGAACCAGAGAGGAAATTAGCGTGTTTTGGCGTGCATGCGCGGCGCAATTCAAATTCAAAAGGGAATGCGCGGTTTTTGGGGCCAAAACACGCTGCAACATTTCGGCAATTTGCAGCTACATTTTCATCTAAGGTCGAAAAAGGTGCGTGAGCAGCAATCGCTTTGCATCAGACCTGTCGAATGACTTCGATTTCCCCTGCGGCCTCGTACTCCACCAGCTTTTCCAGTGGCAGGTACACAGTCGGTTTTCCTTCGCGGAGAACTTCCAGACGGCTGTTGATTTCTGATCCCACTTCGTAGGTCCCGGCAACCAGCGGCGTAAAGCCTGCTCCGGATGCTGTGGCCTCAGTCGGGCTTTTGCGGGCCAGAACCCCGCGAATTACTTTGATTTGCACTGCAAGACATTCTCGTTTTGCCGCCAATTTTACCGGTCACCCCATGAATCATCCTGAGATCCGAATGGTCCCAGTGGACGCACTCGTCCCGTATGCCCGCAATGCCCGAACCCACAGCGATGCCCAAGTGGCGCAAATCGCGGCATCGATCACCGAGTTCGGCTGGACCAACCCGATCCTCACGGACGGTGCCAAGGGTCTGATCGCGGGGCACGGTCGCTTGATGGCAGCGCGCAAGCTGGGCCTCAAGGTGGTCCCGGTCATTGAGCTGGGGCATCTGACACCCGAGCAGAAGAAGGCCTACATCCTGGCGGACAACCGTCTGGCCGAAAACGCAGGCTGGGACGATGAGCTTTTGAAACTCGAGTTGGCTGAACTCAAAGCGGCTGACTTTGATCTTGACCTGATGGGTTTCTCCGACAAGGAGCTCGAAGAGCTTCTGAACGGGGACGAATCAGGCGGTGGTTTGACTGAAGATGATGCAATCCCAGAAGCACCAGTAGACCCGGTATCCAGGCCTGGGGACTTGTGGATTCTCGGCAACCACCGCCTCCTTTGTGGTGACTCCACCATTCTCTCGGATGTGGAGCGGCTCATGGGTGGCCAATTGGCTGACATGGCCTTCACTGATCCACCCTACAACGTGGACTATGGCAACAGCGCCAAGGACAAGATGCGAGGCAAAGACCGGCGCATCATGAACGACGATCTGGGTGAGGGGTTCTTCCAGTTCCTCTACGACGCTTGTTTCAACCTGCTCGTGGTTACCAAGGGCGCCTGCTACGTGTGTATGAGTTCATCGGAGCTGCATACCCTGCAAAAGGCCTGGCTCAAGGCAGGCGGCAAGTGGTCCACGTTCATCATCTGGTCCAAGAACACCTTCACGCTTGGGCGCGCGGATTACCAGCGCCAGTACGAGCCCATCCTGTATGGCTGGAAGCAGGGCTCGGATCACTTCTGGTGTGGAGACCGCGATCAGTCGGACATCTGGAACTACAACAAGCCCCGGGTCAATGATTTGCACCCGACCATGAAACCTGTTGAGTTGGTCGAGCGGGCCATCAAGAATTCATCGAAGAGCCGGGACATTGTTCTTGACCTGTTTGGTGGTTCTGGAACTACCCTGATCGCCAGCGAGAAGACCGGACGTCTCGCCCGTCTCATTGAGCTCGATCCCAAGTTCGTGGATGTGATCATCAAGCGCTGGGAGGACTACACCGGTCAGCATGCGGTGCGCGAAGACGACGGCCTGAAGTTTTCTGAGGCAAGCGAAAAGGCTATTCCCGATCCAGCAGTCCAATGACTGTGGGCCACTTCTGCTTGCGTCAAAATCATGGGAAAGTCCAAGCCATGGGCTTTCTCAAACCATGAACTCAGACCGGCATGTTCAATCTTCACTGCACCAAGAAGCTTCTCGACCGCATCAAGCCAGAGCTTGGAGCTCCTCAGCCCAGCACAACGCGCCTTGGCAACTGGTATGCCACTGCGCTGTTCTGGAAGCCGCAGATGGCGCTCGTGGTCAATGAGAGAACGCTTTTGCCTGTGTTGTTGCCATTGGCACCGGCAGCAACGCTTGCTGAGCGATTTCCGATTGCGCTGCGAGAAGTGCTGCAAGCACTGCATACACCAGCCGAATTCATTGAGTCAGAAATCAGTGGCATGAGTGAGGTGGTCTATGCCAAGACTGCCAACCGCAGCGTTTTGGGCGTGATGAACGAGTTTGTGTTTCTGGCTGAGGGCTACCGTGACCAGGATGGATCAATCGATCCGGTTGGGTTGTCCCTCAAATTGGCAGGTACACCCTGTGGCCCTCTCTACAAAGGTGCCGTCTTTCCGGACAAGGCTCTGCGAGAGCTGGTCCATGGCGGAGCGATTCACTGACTTGCACTTGAAAAAAATCGGTTCGGCTTCTTCTTAGTTGTCCGAGAAATTCGGGTACAGATCGCCACTCGTGATGTCAGCCGTGTAGGTGAGTTTGTCAAATTCACCACTCTCATCGGCCAAGTAAACGCCTCCGACCGACTGGATCGCCACCCCGTATTTGCGGGTGAGGGTGGTCAGTTCGATGATGAAGCGGTCGTAGTTGTTTTCGGTTTGCGTTGTGGTGTTGATGGCTGCCATGTGGGGCTCCTTGCTGCGATGTCTGTATGAACGCTCTACCTGGGGATGAAGTAAAGCGATTCATCAAATCTTTTTGATCTGTCGCTTATCGGGGACTGATCAACCAAGGCGTGCGCAATAGCGACCGTAGTTCGAACCAGAGGGATCGACAAAGAGGTAAGGGCGACCGGGTGCATGAACTTCTACACACAACCGGCCATCTCCGTAATAGCCGCCTTTCCCATTGAGCCAATCGCGAGACTGGAGCAGGTTCATCGCAAAGCTGTCGAACTCTTCTGGCTCCATCTCGCGGGTTTCGGTGACGTAGACGGTGCAGTCCTCGCTGCCAGCGATCTCGCTCATGGTTGCGGGCTTGCGGCCAAAGGGCAGTCGGATGCCGAGCTCTTCAACATTCATGTCCTTGCCATCGAACTGGATGGTCAAGGGTTTGCGTTCAATTGTGATGGTCATGGTTTTCATGTGAGCCTCAGGCAGCTTGGTTGGTGATGCGGTAGATGCGGTCTGTACCGGGTTGCTTTTCTGAAGTGATCTCCAGGCCCAGCTTCTTCTTGAGAGCTCCAGCCATGGCGCCTCGCACCGTGTGGACCTGCCAGCCCGTGGCCTCGGTGATCTGGGGCAACGTGGCACCTTCTGCGCGCCTGAGCAGCTCGATCAGCACGGCTTGCTTGGTGCCTTCGCGTTTGGCGCGCGGCGCCTGGGCCGTGATGCCAATCGCCTGAAGTCCTGTGGCTGTGGCCACGTACACCTCAGGCTCTGAGACGCTTGGCTTGATGAGCTCGGCGTTGTGCATCGAGGTGAGCACCTTGATGCGAGCCCCGCCCTTGAGGGTGTCGGGGAAGTTGGTCAGTTTCTTTTGTGGATGCTGCGCAGCCGCTTCGAGCAACGCGCGTTGGGTGTCCGTGAGTTTCATTGTTTGCCTTTCAATGTTGTTGATGTGTTTTTTGCTGCGGCGTTACCTGTTGCTTTACCTGCGGCGTAAGCAGCCTCCAGCGCGCTCTTGATGGACCAGACCGCGACGTCGTGGAAGTCCAGGCGATCGCTGTGTTGTGTCTCCAGCGTTTCAATGAACAAGTGCTCTTTGGCGATTTGCTCGAGCAGCTTGTTCATGTCCTTGTTTTGTTTCATTGGCTTGGTTCCTTTCGTTCATCCAATGTGATGGATTGACGCTCTGAATCAAGATGAAGCCAAGTCAATTTTTCAAGCTGTCGCTTATTCCTTGAAAGACGATTGAGATGCCGCGAAGTGCGCCCACTCCATGCCGTTACCCGGGTTGCGCACAGGTGCTCAACGTGCCTGGTTACTGCGCCAATCACCAGTCGAAAGTGCATCGTGAGTACGGCCGTGCGCGCAGAGGGTTTGATACGGAGCTGGGCTTTTATCAAGCGGCCAGGTGGCGCAACACGCGTGCAGCAGTGTTACGAGATAACCCGCTTTGCTGCAGGTGCCAAGCCAAGGGGCTGTTGCAACCGGCCAAGGTCGTTGACCACATCGTTCCAGTCAAAGAAGGCGGTGAGCGCTTTGAGCGAGCGAACCTGCAGAGCCTGTGCGTGCCCTGTCACAACTCGAAGACCGCCTCAGAGACCGCGTCCTCGCGCCAGTGACCCCGTCCTGAGGGGGTAGGGGGGATGAATCTCTACAGACGGCCGCCCAAGATGCGTTGGCCTGCGCAAATTTTTGTGCGTGCAAATTGAACAAGGGGGGGTATCCCCCAAAGCCTGCAGAAAAGGCCGTGCATCAGATGAACATCAAACCAAGCGGGTGATTTATGGGTGGACGCAAGCCGCTACCGACTCAAGTCAAACAGATCAAAGGGACCTTGCAGCCATGCCGGACCAACTACCACGAGCCCGTCCCAGAGGGCTTGCTGGTCGAGCCCCCGGACTACATGCCAGAGGGTGCCAAAGCCGCTTGGCGCTACGCACTTGAATGTGCTCCGCCCACGCTGATCCGCAAGCTCGACATGTCCGTGCTGGAGATCTGGGCTTGTGCAGCAGATCTCTACCGGCAGGCCCAGGCGGGCATCGGCAAAACCGGTCTCTTGGTGAAGGCGCCTCACAGCGGCGTGCCCATGCAGTCGCCGTACCTGGCCATTGCCAACAAGCAGGCCCAAATCATGACCAAAGCTGCGATCGAGATGGGATTCACCCCGGCATCTCGCTCGCGCATCTCCATTCCAAATGAACGACCGGGCGAGGAGCTCGATCTCTGGGAGGACATCGTGGGTTGACCCAAAGGGATACAGGATGAGCACATACGCCGCGAGCGCCAAACAATATGCCGAGCGCGTTGTCTCCCATGAGATCCTGACCTGCGAGTGGGTCCAGAAAGCCTGCAAACGCCAACTCGATGACCTGGTCCGTTTCAAACGTAAGAGCAGTCTCTACCAATTCAACCCTGAACTGCTTGACCGCTACGGCAGGCCCTACAGGCCAGCGGACAACCTGTGCGCCTTCATTGAGCGATTGCCCCACGTCAAAGGCCCACTGGCCAGCAAGATGATCGTTCTGGAGCCCTGGCAGGTGTTCATCCTGTCCACGGTCTTCGGGTGGGTCAAATCTGGACTTCCCACGCAACTGTAGAC
>CAYRBW010000002.1:0-39177 GCA_964422575.1 uncultured Limnohabitans sp. | reverse complement strand
CATTTCTCCTTCTAGGGTTCACCGCGACCAGTGCGCCCCTGACTCAAAAAAGCCAGCCAGTCCACAAGGACGGCTGGCCACTGTTGGCCTGTTCTCCGATCAGGTTTGATCGGAGAACAGGCTCATCACCGACTCGCCGTGCGCAATTCTGTTGATCGTTTCGGCGATCAAAGGAGCCACGGAGAGTTGGCGAATCTTGGAACACGCTGCGGCTTGCGCCGACAACGGAATGGTGTTGGTGACCACGACTTCGTCGAGGGCTTCGCCTTTGGCGATGCGGTCGATGGCAGGACCCGAAAAAATCGGGTGTGTGCAATAGGCGTAAACTTTTTTGGCACCGCGCTCTTTGAGCACTTCGGCCGCTTTGACCAAGGTGCCTGCGGTGTCGATCATGTCGTCCATGATCACGCAGTTGCGGCCTTCGATCTCACCAATCACGTGCATGACTTCGCTCACGTTGGCTTTGGGGCGGCGCTTGTCGATGATGGCCAGATCGCAACCGAGCTGCTTGGCCAAGGCACGAGCACGCACCACGCCACCCACGTCAGGCGACACAACGATCAGGTCTTCGTAGTTTTTTTGGCGCAAATCGCCCAGCAAAACAGGGGATGCGTAAATGTTGTCAACCGGGATGTCAAAGAAGCCCTGAATCTGGTCAGCGTGCAAGTCCATGGTCAGCACGCGGTCAACACCCACCGCTTGCAGCATGTTGGCCACCACCTTGGCCGAGATTGGCACACGGGTCGAGCGTGGGCGACGGTCCTGGCGGGCGTAGCCGAAATAGGGGATCACGGCACTGATGCGCCCTGCTGATGCGCGTTTGAACGCGTCGACCATGATCAACAATTCCATCAGATTTTCGTTGGTCGGTGCGCAGGTGGACTGAACCACGAACACTTCACGCGCACGGACGTTTTGCTTCAATTCGACGGTGACTTCGCCGTCAGAGAAGCGGCCCACATCGACGGCACCGAGCTGTGTGCCCAAGCAACGGGCTATTTCGGCAGCCAATACGGGATTGGCGTTGCCGGTGAACAGCATGAATTCTGGGGGGAGTGAAGCAGGCTGCATGTGCATTTCAGCGATCAGAAAAAAGGGCCTGTACGAGTGAACGTATTTGGCAGGGGAAGAAGGATTCGAACCTTCGAATGCCGGAATCAAAATCCGGTGCCTTAACCAACTTGGCGACTCCCCTACACGGGTTGACCGCTGAAACAGCGATCTACCGATCAACTATCGCTGGATGCCCAACCTTTTAAGGGATGAACTTCCAAATTGCTGCATTTGCGCACTTGCCAGTGGTCTGGGACCGGACTGAGCGCAGTGCCTGTTGTGCAATGTGCAAACACTGCACTGCCAGAACCCGTCATTCTGCCGTTCATGCCTGCGTTAGAAAGCACTTGGAGTGCTTGTGAAACCTCGGGGCATATCACTTCAGCGATGGGTTGCAGATCATTGCGACCGAAGTCATATGGCCCTGCAGCGAAGACCGAAAGTATAGCAGGCTTTGTTGTCCTTCGAAGCCCAGAATGCTTAAAAATTTGCGCTGTTTCGATTCCTTCGGGGGGGTTGATGACCCAAAACTGGGCGGAAGGCAGTGACAAAGGGGTGATTTTTTCGCCCACGCCTTCCACCCAGGCGTTCTGTCCACGCAAGAAGAATGGCACGTCAGCGCCCAATTGCAAGCCCAATTTTTCGAGGGTCTCAAGGTTCAAGCTCAGATCCCAAAGCTGGTTGAGGGCCAGCAAGCAGCTGGCGGCATCCGAAGACCCCCCGCCCATGCCCGCTTGTGCGGGAATGTGTTTTTCGACCGTGATGTGCACGCCTTGCGTGCAGCCGGTGTGTTGTTGCAGCAGCTTGGCGGCACGGGTGATCAGGTCTTCGGCAGGCAGTTGCACCGTCAAGTCCTCTCGACTGATGGCACCACTCGTGCGTTTTTCAAAGTGCAGTGTGTCGCACCAATCGATGAGCATGAACACCGATTGCAGCAAGTGGTAGCCGTCGGGTCTTTTGCCTGTGATGTGCAAAAACAGATTGAGTTTGGCTGGTGCGGGGACGTCGTACAACTGTTTCATGGGGGCATTATCGCCAGTGCTCAAGGGTGGCGTTAGCGGTCAATCATGATGCGCAAAACGGCTTCGGGCACCGGGGTGCTTCTTTTTGCCGTCAACCGGCCTTGGGCGTGTGCTGTCAAGTCCACTTGCCATCCCGGAGCCTGGGCTGTTTTGCCTGCCAGCCATTCAAACAGGGCGGCCACGGGCAGATCTGTGCCGGTCAGGTGTTGGCTCAGGCTTTGCAGGTCGCTGCTTTCGATTTTGTCTGAGCCTTGCTCCAGCCATGCGGTTTGGGGCGTCCAGCTCAGGCGTGCCAAAGTGGTGCCGATTGGGCTGAGCAAGACCATTTGGCCTGTTTCGGCGGAGCCTTGCAGCTCAAAGCTGGCACTCCAGTTTTGGGGTGGTGTGCCTTGCACTTGCAGCGCTAACCGGCCAGTCCAGAAGGCCGAGGTGTCTAAAGGCTGAGGGCGTGGGGTCGCACAAGCTGCAATCATCAGCAAAACCAGGCTGCACATGCCTAACCAAGCTCGCCCCTTCGATATGCGTGGTGTCATGGCTTGAAGTTCAAGCGTTTGAGGGTCTCGACCAGCGTTTCGTTGTCCGCCTTGAGCAGCATGCCTTCGCGCCAAATGGTTTCGGCTTCACGGGTTTGGCCGAGGGTCCAAAGCACTTCGCCCAAATGGGCGGCTATTTCGGCATCGGGTTTGGCTTTATAGGCCGCCTGCAAAATGCGCAAGGCTTCTTGGTACTGGCCTTGCCGAAACAGGACCCAGCCCAAGCTGTCCTGGATATAAGCGTCTTGCGGGGCCAGTTGTACAGCCTTTTCGATCAGTTGACGAGCCTCATTTAGCCGGATGTTGCGGTCTGCCAGCGAATAGCCCAGAGCATTGAACGCATGCGCTTCTTGCGGTGCCTTGGTCATGAGTTGGCGCAGCAGTCTCTCCATTTCGTCAAAGCGTTTGAGCTTTTCGCAAATGAGTGCCAGCTCGGACAGCAATTCGTTGCTGTCAGGTTGGCGGTCCAGGGCTGCTTTGATCAGTGTGTAGGCGGACTGGGCTTCGCGGTGCTCACGCAACCAATAGGATTGGGCCAGTATTTTACGTTGGGCTTGCTCGGCATTGGCTGGTTTGACCTGGGCGAACACGTTGCGGGCTTCGTCCATGCGGCCTTGCTGGGCCAACAGATCGGCTTGTCGGCTGGCAAGCTTGATGGGATCTGCGCCCGCAGGCATCTGGGTCAACCATTGGTTGGCGCGCTCGAGTTGGCCGCTTTTCTGCGCTATTTGCGCCAACGACAACAAGGCTTCTGCCCGCCCTGCTTGGTGTTCAGGTGTTTTGCTGTTGGCGACCAAGCGTACATACTGCTCCAAGCGCTTTTCGGCTTCGGGTAGCTGATTGTTTTCCTGCTGCACCAGTCCGTGGATGAGCCAGCCATCGGCAAAATCAGGGTGCTTACTGTTTAGTACCGTCAGTTGCTTGATCGCATCAGTGTGAAGCTGGAGTGAGACCAAGGTCCGTGCGTAGCCCAAACGCATTTCGGGCGTGACATCGCGGGTCATGGCTGTATCCAGCAAGGGCTTGAGGGTGCTTTTATCCGACACCATCAAACTCAGAGCCAGAATCAGGGGGCCTTGCGCTTTGGGGTCGGCAGCGTGTCCTTTGACAACGGCCTCGACAGCCGAGGTGATTTGACCCACATCGCGGCGCATGCGGCCGATGGTGGTCCAGGCAGAGGCCACTGTTTGTGGCTTGGCGAGCGCTGGCGTCAGCGCTTTTTCGACCACACCAGCTGCCAGTGCCTTGTCTTGCACCACAGCAAAGAGCCGCGGCACTGAAGCGATTGCGCCGGATTGTTCATCTAAGGGCAACTCTTGGATGGAGGCGGTCAGAGCTTTGCCTGCTTCTTCGACCCGATTGAGTGCCAGCAAGATTTCCAACATATATCGGCTGGCCTCAATGGCGGAGGGGATTTCTTTTTTCCAGGTTTGCGTGGCTTGCAAGGCGGCTTCGCCTGATCTGGCTTGCAGTGCCATGTCGACGGCGCGCTGGAACAAGGCAGGGTCTTTGGTTTTGCGGGCAGCGTCAAGCATCATTGAAAAACCACTGCCAGGCGAGCCTTGGCGGGTATTCAATTCACCCAGCAGAATTTGGTAGAACAAAATCGCATCCAGTGCGGATTGTTTCGGTGGTGTCTCAGCTTTTGGCGATGCAGGCTGAGCCCAAGCACCAATGACGCACGAGGACAAGACAGCAAGTCGAAACCAGAATTTCATGGGGACGATCATAATCCAGCCATCTTTTCAATCAGTTCGTCAGAGGGGATTGCCTTCTTTGACGCTAGACCCCTGCATGCCCGAACTCCCAGAAGTTGAAGTGACCCGTCGCAGTTTTGTCGACCGCATCGCCTTGGCCAAAATTTTGGATTTGCGCATGGGCAAGCCCTTGCGCTGGCCCTTGGGGGTGGATGCGTCCAGTTTGGTGGGGCGGCAAATTGCAGGCGTGCGCCGTCGGGGCAAGTACCTGCTGCTCGATCTGGACCAAGGCCTGCTGTTGTTGCATTTGGGCATGTCGGGCAGTCTGAACTTTGCACCCACACAGCCCGCAATTGGGCCACATGACCACATGGACCTGGTGACCGACCGGGGGGTGTTGCGCTTGCACGACCCGCGCCGTTTTGGTGCCGTGGTTTGGGCACCATCACAAGCGTCGTCCCAAGCCCAAAAGTTGCTGGGGCGTTTGGGGGTGGAGCCATTGGATGGGCCATTTGATTTGGGTCACTTTGGGGAAGCGCTCAAAAAGCGCCAGTCCACCATCAAGCAGGTGCTGCTGGCCGGGGATGTGGTGGTGGGTGTGGGCAATATTTATGCGTCCGAGGCCTTGTTTATGGCGGGCATCCGCCCGACCACCCAGGCCTCGCGTTTGTCCCGACCCCGCGTGGCCAAGCTGCATGCCGCCATCGTTCAGGTTTTGAGCCGTGCGGTCCAGCAAGGCGGCAGCTCACTCAAGGATTTCGTGAATGCCGAGGGGCGTACTGGCTACTTTCAGTTGGAGGCCTCTGTCTATGGCCGAGCAGGTGAGCCTTGCCGTGTGTGCACCACGCCGATCAAGTCCATGCTGCAAGGCCAGCGCACCACTTTTTATTGCCCTGTATGTCAAAAGCCGTGACCTCATTGCCCGACGGTTTTGCTGCCCGCATGGTGAACTGGCAGCGCCAGCATGGTCGCCAGAGCTTGCCATGGCAAAACACCCAGGACCCTTACCGTGTGTGGCTGTCCGAGATCATGCTGCAGCAAACGCAGGTAAGTACGGTGCTTGATTACTTTCCCCGGTTTTTGGCGCGCTTTCCCGATGTGGCGGCCTTGGCCGCTGCCCAGCAAGACGATGTGCTGGCGCTGTGGAGTGGCTTGGGTTACTACAGCCGTGCGCGCAACCTGCACAAGTGCGCCCAAGAGGTCATGAGTCGCTTTGGCGGGGCCTTTCCAAAGCGCGCCGAAACCTTGCAAACCTTGCCGGGTATTGGCCGTTCGACCGCAGCTGCGATTGCTGCGTTTTGCTTTCAAGAGCGCGCTGCGATATTGGATGGCAACGTCAAGCGCGTGTTGACCCGCGTGTTGGGCTATGGCGATGATCTGGCGGTGGCCAAAAATGAACGAGCACTGTGGGTCTTGGCGCAAGACCTGTTACCTGAAAAGCCAATCGACATGCCTCGTTATACCCAGGCCTTGATGGATCTGGGGGCCACGGTTTGCTTGCCCCGCAAGGTGCAGTGCGATGCCTGCCCTGTCAGCCGCTTGTGCCTAGCCAAAGGCCAAGGAGAGCCGTTGGCCTACCCCGTGAAGACCCGAAAACTCAAACGCAACAGCGCCACGCTGTGGTTATTGTGGGCCGTGAATGCGCAAGGCCAGGTGTGGCTGCAAAAGCGGCCTGACAAGGGTATTTGGGCCGGTTTGTTCAGTTTTCCGGTGTTTGATTCAGAGGATGAACTGTTGGCCGCTTGGCCACAGGGGCAGGGTGCATATTACATTGAGCCATGGAAGCATGTGCTGACCCACCGCGATCTGCATTTGCACCCTGTGCGGATGAGGGGCGCGGCCAAAAACTCTCCCGCTTGTGAGGGGCAGTGGATGGATGCTGCACTGTGGCCCACTATGGGCTTGCCCGCCCCGATCAGGACTTTGCTGGGAGGTCCTGTGTAGGGGCGCTGCGTGAGCGTTCAAGTTAGCGCGTCTAGCTCACGGTGCCGTTTGAGGGTGAGCCAGCGAGTGCCGAAGCTTTGTGCCAGTTGCTCGACCATGAAGACCGAGCGGTGTTGCCCTCCGGTACAGCCGATGGCCACGGTGACGTAGCTGCGGTGATCGCGCTCGATGGCGGGAATCCACTGCTTGAGAAAGCCTTCGATCTGCAATTGCATTTGCACAAATTCTTCGGATTGCCGCAAATAGTCTTGCACCGGGGCATCGCGCCCTGTCAGGGGCTTTAGGGCGCTTTCATAGTGTGGGTTGGGCAACATGCGGATGTCAAACACGTAGTCAGCATCGGTGGGAATACCGCGCTTGAAACCGAATGATTCGAACACCAGGGTCAGCTGCGCCACCGGTGCGCTGACCAGGGTTTTGATGTAGGTTTGCAGTTGCGCCGAGCGCAGCAAGCTGGTGTCGATGACGTGGGCGCGTTCGCGCAGATCGGCCAGCAATTCGCGTTCGAACTTGATGGTTTCAAAAAGCGCTTTGTCACTTTGGGGTTTGCTGCCGCCGGACAGCGGGTGCTTACGGCGCGACTCTGAATAGCGCCGCTGCAAGGTGTCAGAGGTGGCGTCCAGAAACACCGATTTCACGGTCATGCCCATGTCACGCAGCAGGGCCATTTGCTCGGGCATCAGGTGCAGCGAGTTGGCACTGCGCACATCAATGGCAATGGCCAGGCGCTGTTCTTTTTGTTGTTCTTCGAGCTCGACGAAAGAAATCAGCAACTCGGGGGGCAAGTTGTCGACGCAGTAATAACCCGCGTCTTCGAGCGCGTGCAGCGCGACCGATTTGCCAGAGCCGGACATGCCGGTGATCAGAATGATTTCCATGCTCAGTTGAGTGTGGATTTACGGTCTGCGGAATTCAATGGGATGTCGCTCAACATTTCCCGTGCGTGGGCCAAGGTGGTGGCCGACAGTTTTTCGCCACCCAACATGCGGGCGATTTCACTCACGCGCTCTTCACCGTTGATAGCGCGTACCTGGCTGCTGATGTGGCCCTTAGTCGCCGCTTTGCTGACCAGCAAATGGTGGTCAGCACAGGCCGCCACTTGGGGTAGGTGTGTGACGGCAAGGACCTGGCGGTGCACGCCCAGTTGTTTCATCAGACGGCCCACGGTTTCAGCCACCGCGCCGCCAACGCCCGAGTCCACTTCGTCAAAAATCAGGGTGCCGACTTCGCCCAGTTCGCTGGTGGTGACCGCGATGGCCAGCGCGATGCGCGAAAGCTCGCCACCCGAGGCCACTTTGCCCACCGGGCGCGGCGTGCTGCCTTCGTGTCCGGCGACCAAAAAGTGGACTTCTTCGAGGCCATGCTGTGCAGGCGATTCAAGAGTTTGCAGTTGCACTTCAAAACGACCACCTTGCATGCCCAGTTGCTGCATGGCGTTGCTGACAGCTTGTGCCAGCGGGTTGGCTGATTTTTGGCGTTGCTGAGAAATCGCCTTGGCCGCTTGCAGGCAGGCTTTGTGTGCGGTTTGTTCGGCTTTTTGCAGGCTGTCCAGGTCGGTTGCGGCATCGAGTTGCGCCAATTCCTGCCGCCATGTTTGTAAGCTCAAAGGCAGCTCGTCCGGGGTTTTCTTGTAACGGCGGGCCAACGACAACCACAGGCCCATGCGTTCATCCAGTTGGGCCAAGTGTTGGGGGTCCAGGTCGGTTTTGCGCAAATAACTGTGCAGGCTATGGGCCACATCTTCGACTTGCGCTTGAGCAGATGCCAGTACATCGGCCAGCGCGTTGAACTCGGGTTCAAATTGTCCCAACGATTGCAGCGCTTGGATGGCGCGTGACAGTGGCCGTAAAACGCCGCTCTCGCGGCCACTGTCTTCGCCTTCGAGCAAGACGGTGCTCTGGTTGGCTCCATCGATCAGGGCTTGCGCGTTGGCCAAGCGACTGTGCTGGGTGCTCAGCTCTTGCCATTCGTCCAGTTGCGGGTTGAGCTTTTCCAGCTCGCCAATTTGCCAGGCCAAGCGTTCACGTTCGTTCGTCAAAGTGCTTTGCGCTTGTTGGGCGTCGGCCAGCGTTTGCTGGGCCTGCCGCCAAGCCTGCCAGGAAGCTTTGAGGGGGCGGGTGTCGTTGCCCGCGTAGGCGTCCAGCAAGCCACGCACAGCGTCAGGGCGGGTCAGGCTTTGCCAAGCGTGTTGGCCATGGATGTCGAGCAGTTGCTCACCCAGCTCGCGCAGTTGGGTGGCGGTGGCGGGGCTGCCGTTGATCCACGCGCGGCTTTTGCCTGCCGTGTCCACAGTGCGGCGCAGCAGCAAATCGGCGCTGGTCTCAAACCCGGCTTCTTCAAGCCAGGCTTGAATGCGGGACGTGGGTTCAAATTCTGCGCAGACTTCGCAGCGACTGGCACCTTCGCGCACGGCGCTCGACTCGGCTCGTGCACCCAAGGCCAACTGTAAGGCGTCGATCAAAATGGATTTGCCTGCGCCCGTCTCGCCCGTGAGCACACTGAAGCCATGGCTCAAATCGAGATCCAGTTCTTGCACGATCACAAAGTCGCGCAGGGTGATGTGCGTCAGTGCCACGGCTTATGCGCCTCCATTCCAGTGCATTTTTTTGCGCAGGGTGTCGAAGTAATTCCAGCCTGAGGGGTGCAGAAATCGCACTTTATGCTCGGAGCGCTGCACCTTGATTTGGTCACCCAAGATGAGGTCGGCCAGCGATTGCATGTCGAAATTCGCGTTGACATAACGCCCCGCCACGATTTCGATGCTGATCTCGGAGGATTCGGGCAAGACGATCGGCCGGTTGGATAAAGTGTGCGGTGCGATAGGGGCCATCACCCAACCGCCAATGCCCGGATGCATCAAGGGGCCACCGACTGACAGCGAATAAGCCGTGGAGCCCGTGGGCGTCGCAATGATCAGGCCGTCGGCGCGTTGGTTCGACACAAAATGGCCATCGACCTCGACCCGCAACTCCACCATGCCTGAGGTGCCGCCCCGGTTGACCACCACATCGTTCATGGCCAAGGCGCTGAACACACAGCGCTGATCGCGCATCACTTGTGCTTGCAGTAAGCTGCGGTCTTCTGTTTGGTAATTGCCCTGCAGCATGGCTTGCAGCACATCTTGGTAACTTTGCTGGGGAATGTCGGTGATGAAACCCAGTCGTCCTTGGTTGATGCCCATCAGAGGCAAGCCGTAACGGGCCATTTGGCGACCAATGCCCAGCATGGTGCCATCGCCACCAATCACCAGACCCAAATCACACTGCGAGCCGATCTGGGCCATCTCCAAGACCGGGTATTGGTTCATGCCTGTGTGTGAAGCGGTTTCTTTGTCCAGCACGACATCGCAGCCTTGCCGGGTCAAAAACTGAGCGACGTCATCGAGAGCACGCCGCGAGTTCTCCAGCGCCCCCCCTTGGGTGGTCGTGTGGTACTTGCCAAAAAGTGCAACGTGACGGAACTTGGATCTCATGCACAAATTACATCATTAAGCATTGTTGAAGGTCGTGATTGCTCACTTTGGACATGGTCATTTTCAAAAGGGGAATTGTATGGCGACAGTGGTTATATCACTGGTTTCGACGAAGGGCGGGGTGGGCAAAACCACGATCGCTGCAAATTTAGCGGGGCTCACTGCAGCCTTGGGTCTGCGGACCCTGCTCATCGATGGCGACGTGCAGCCATCTTTGAGCAAATACTTCTTGATGGATAGCCCCGCCAGCACCGGCATGGCCGAGGTCATCTCCTCAGGTGGGCTCATCACAACACGGGGCATCAGTCGCACAAACACTCCCAACTTGGACATCATCTTGTCCAACATGACCGATGCCACGCAAAACTGGCTCAAGCAGCGGGAGGACCGGCTCATCTTGCTCAAGAGAGCGGTTCGCCAGCCGGTCGTGCGCGACAACTACGAAATCGTCATCATCGACACGCAGGGCGCGACCGGTGAGCTGCAACGAACGGCCGCCATGGCAGCAGACATCATGATCAGCCCAATCAAGCCCGACATGATGAACTACTCAGAGTTTTTGTCGGGAACTCTTGAGATGATGCAGCAGCTCAATGCAATGGCCGATCTCTCAGCTGAGCTGCGCTCGGGCGATTTGTGTTTGCTCATCAACAGCATGGATCGCACACGCAACAGCATGGGCATTGCCCAGGCAGTGCGCAATGATTTTCGGCAACACCCGAATGTCCAATTGCTGGACGCCGTAGTCCCAGCTTCAACGGTCTACCCAACGTCGCGCAGCATGAATTGCCCGGTGCACGTATTCGACAGGCCGAACGGCAACGGTCGCAGCGGCTATGAAGTCATGCACCAGTTGTTGCATGAGCTGCTGCCGCACCTCAAGGGTATGTGGGTAGACGGCATTCCCCCGGTAGGGCCAGAGCCAAAAACCACAAAAGGGGCCTGACATGGACATCCTGCAGCTTGAAATCGATCTTGCCCGGAACGCTTTAAACCGTGTGGACAACTGGTTGGGTGCCGATACATTGGAACTGGGCGCTTTCCACTTTACTGGTCCTGAGGTCAATGAGGTCTTGCACGCGATTCGCCGCATCAAAGAACAAAAACTTGCCCAGCTGATCCGCTTGCAAACCGAAGGAGCCACGTCATGAACAGCCCAAAGCGTCTTTCTGCTGAGCAAATCACGGCGATGGCTGCTGCGGCCTCACACCGCGTCATTCCGGCGAAGTCACCTTCTGAAATCAATGTGACTTCTGTCATTCAATTGGGCGTGAACGACGTTCTTTTCTACGAAAAGAACCCGCGTCGTCACGACAATCCCAAATACGATGAAATCAAGGAGTCCATCCGCGCCCGTGGCTTGGAGTCTGCGCTTTACATCACCAAACGCCCTGGCAGCACACAGTACATGCTGGCCCGAGGTGGCAAGACACGTCTGAAGGCCCTGCAAGAGCTGGCTCAGGAAGATCCACAAAAGTGGGGCAAGCTGGACTTTCACGAAATCCCGTGGGTCAGCGAGTCAGAAATCCTTGCGGCACACCTGGTGGAAAACACGGGCCGCGAAGCCATGTGTTTTTGGGATCTCGCGGAAGGTATCGCCACCTTGCGTGATCAGATTGCCCTTGAAACGGGTAAACCCGTCAGTGTCAGGAATTTACCTGAGTTGCTCACCAGTCGTGGTGTCAAAGTGCAACGCGACACAATCAACGCTTCTGATTTCGCCCTGGAATATTTGCAAGCCCTGGGCGCATGGAAACCGCATCTTGGCTTTGACCATGTACACACCACATTGCGCTCCAAATTCACCAGCCTGCAAGACCTGTGGGCTCTTGACTCATCGCGCCATGGCGAAGACTTCAAAGTGGTGGTGGACGAGGCTGTGGCTGCATGCGTGGCTGAGCACACCCAGTACAGCCCTGAAGTCCTGCTGAGCGCCGTGGTGAGCGCAGTGGCCACGGCCATGGGCGTGTCAACGCAAGGGATGCTGCAGGCCATGCACAGCCACCAAGCCAGTGCCATCCGCAGCTTGGATGAGTTCCACCTCATCGCTGAAACACCCACTCCAGCGGGGGAGGGCGCTGAACTGGCTGGGCAAGCCGCACAGGATCAAGTCCCCGCAACAGGCTCTGCCGATCAGTCGAGCCCTGCTGGAAGTGGTAACCCTTCAGGGCCAGCCAATGGTCCCGCTCCCAAGCCGGTGCTTTCGGATGCCGCCCGCCGAAACATCAACCGCTTGATGGGTACGGGCGCTTCTCGCGCCACCGATGTGCCAGGCATCCCCGGCGTGTCGGTGGCCCGAGGCCTGGTTCAGCGTACACCCAAGTCCACATCTGCCCCGACAGGACAAGAATCCTTGCATGGCGGACCGCTGACGCAAGCTGAGCTGGATTTATTGGAAAAAGAAGGCAACAAAGGACTGGCCAAGAAAGTGCTCTGGTCTGAGTTAATGTCTTTTGGGGATGTCGCTGGCATCGCACATCTGATCCATGAGGCGCTGTCTCCTCATATGCCCTACACCTTTTACGTCGAGCTGCCAGAGCCTGGCCGACTGGGTGACTCACCTGAAGATATCGCCGTGCAGGCTTGGTGGTTTTTGGCGGCAATCTCTGGGCAAGGGGATGGCCACATTCTGCCCGCCTTGGTCGGGCCGGACGCACCAGTATGCGCATTCAAGGATACCGGCCCCGAAACCTTTGCGCACGCCATCTTGGTGCGTGAAGCACTGCTCGATGCTGTGGCCACACGCCTGGGCGGTCAAGAAATCCCCGGATTCAATCTGCTCATGATGCTCATCACGCGCCGCGATCATCCGCTGCACCGGTACGCCATCGCGCTGCTGGATGCGTGTGCAAATTGGAACGAAGTCATTGGGGGGCAGACATGAGCGCAGTTCCTGCTCATTTGTCCAAGTCGGCCAGTGAGCCGAGCAATACAGTGACTGCTGAATCACCGCACGTGGTTTCCATCATGTCCCCAGCCGTTGCACGGGCTGTTCTGGCCGAGTTGATGCTCAAACCAGAAAAACTCCCTCAGGCCATGCGCTCTGCACTGTCCAAGACCGATGGCGACACGGCCGTGATGGCGGCCTTGGAGCGAATGACCGTTTGGGCCGACCTGTCAGCTCTGGTCGTTTCGGCCCTGCATGCAGAAGAGCGTCAGCGCCGCACGGCCTCGTTGGCCTATTGCATTTTGCGACAGGCGCATTTTGGGCTTTTGTATCAGTTGTTCAAGGTCAGCCGCTACGAAGTCAGGCAGCTGCGCATGGAGCTTGGGGTTTCTGGGGAAACACGTCCAAAGATCATTGCCGACTCGGAATTGCCCGAGATCCATCAAGTTTGGCGACGGGTGAGCAAGGAGTTCACACAGTGCGATGCCGATCGCTGGATCAGTTTGGCTGAGCAATTCCCCCAGCACGGGCTCAACAGCCTCTACCAAGTCATTGTGAAGGATGGTCGTGATGCCGCGAATTAATTCACCAATTCTGGGGTGCACGCAGATGGGCGTGGTGCACTCGTCATTGACCATGGAGCAGCATATGTTGCTTCGAACACTGCGGGACAAGCAGCGCCCCATGTCGGCGTTTGAGCTGACAAATCATTGGACGCCGACTTGGAGCCTGTAGGAAGTCAACAAATTCATGCATGACCTGGTTCAGTCCGGACACGTTCAGTCACATGGGCGCGAGACAAAGTTGTACTCGATCGCCATCCACGAATCAGATACGAAAGCGAGATCGAAATGACTCTTGAAGCAACTAATGACCTCAATGAAGACCGCTATTCACTGGAGGCTGGATTTGGTCTTGATCCCTATGTCCTTCCTCAATTTGATTGGCTGGTATCACAGGGACGGATTACGCGTGAGTTGGCCGACTCGGTGATCGAGCAACGCCGCCAGGCAGGCTTGCCAATGACACCGGGAGAATTGCAACCGCGTCCCGACCCATTGGTTCCTTCCATGACCTGGGTCAAAGAATTCGGTGGGCCTGAAATCCGATCTCAATCGGAACAACACGGGAAAGTTTTTTTTCTAGGCCGCAACTGGGGCTGGAGGTCATATTCACAAGAGCTGTCGGGTGACATGACCACACACTTGAATACGGCAGATGGAGAACACGCCGGTTGGATAACGCTAGATTTTTTGAAGACAAATACCAGCGTTGGATGGGCGCGTACAAAAATTCTTGATCGCCGTCCTAGATCAGAGGCGCGTGGGGGTGTTCTGTTGTCTGTCAGTGCACATGGCACAGCAGCCAGCGTTGAAGAAGCAGTCACACAAGCCTTGGCTTGGGAGTTTGCTCAACATCACAGCAATGAATGCACCTGGTATCAAGCAGGGCAGAGCACGTGGATCGTGCCTGATTGGGAAAAGAACACTGAAATGCTGGTTCGAGCGATGCCTGAACACTTCGAATACCGTGGTCGGACAGCTGTGTGGTACTGGGAGTCAAGTCCTGTTGCTCTGCGTGCGTTTTTGAATTTGATGCAAATCCATCAGCTCAGTGGCTATGCATCAAGTCAAGAGGAGGCCATGGTCGAAGCGAGTAGCGCTTACACCAAGGTTATTGCTGGTGCGCAACAGCTTGTCGGTGATGTGGACGCATTTGCTGCGGGCAAGGCCGCAGGTCGTGCAGAACTGAAACTTGAAATCAGTCGGATGAGTTGAGTGTTACCGATCTCTCAAAAAATTTCACAAACGAAAGCAAGTTCAACATGATTAAAGAAACATACCCCCACCGTGTTACACCAACCATTGTTCACGCCCCTGAGTCAAAGTCGACCCTTGCCCAGCTGGTTAGTGTTTGTGCTGATGATTGTGGCGGGGTCGTGGCGTTGTTTGGAATTTCTGGCGCAGGCAAATCGACGATCGCATTGGATTACGCCAGCACCACCAAAGGGGTTCAATATTTTGATGGTTTATCCCCAAATCATCACGATGGCCTGCTGCCAGCGTTGAATGGCATTGTTGTCATTGATGAAGTGTGGCAATTCAAAAATGCGCGTGATGTGATTGCCGCGCACGTCAATAAAAATAAAGGAGTTGTGATCGCAGTTGCATGCCGTTTGTCCGAAATCGAAATGTTGTGTGGCGATCACCTCAAAGCTGCGATCGAAGTTTCACGTGGCGACAGTGTAGTGGGCGGTTCTATGGCTCATGCAATGGTTGGTGCGCAACCACAGAAGAAGAAAAGGCGGAGCAGCGGGGTGATCAGGTATCGCAGTCCAAGCGGTCATACGTGGACCGGTGTAGGACGGACACCCAAATGGCTCCAAGCGCTTGAGATGTGTGGCCACCCCATATCTGAATTTCGAGTCAGCAGCCCGGACGACCAGAAATACATGAAAGACTGACCATGCGCGATACAGATGATCAAAGCAAGATCTTGGACAAGATCAAAAAGTGCATGGCGCTCACGAGCAGCGCCAATGAGCATGAAGCTGCCATTGCTTTGCGGCAAGCCCAGAAGTTGATGGAGCTGCATGGCATCAGTGACCTCGATGTCAAAGCGGCCCAGGCAGATGAAATGCAAGCCAAAGCCGGTGCACGGAACCGTCCAGCTGGATGGGAAAACGAGTTGGCACAAACTGTCTCTGCGGCCTTTGGGTGTCGGCTGCTTTTTCACCCGCGTTGGGATGCGGGGTACTGGGGCTTTATTGGTTGCGGGCCAGCGCCGGAAATCGCTCAATACGCATTCACTGTGCTTTTGCGGCAAATCAAAAAAGCGAGAGCTGAGCACATCCAGACCAAGCTCAAGCGCTGCAAATCCGTGACGAAGACGCGAAGAGCCGATTTATTCTGCGATGGCTGGGTGCGCTCAGTGAGCGGCACCATCAGTGCGCTGGCCGGCAACACGCCACACGCCGAAGCTGTGAATGCATTCTTGGCTGTGCTGTATCCGGAGCTGGTGCCACTGAAAACGCAGAACCGCAATGAAGGAAAACATCTCAGCGATCGAGACTTGGCCGATTACTGGGCGGGCAGCGTGCTGGGCAAGGATGTCCGATTGAACCCTGGCATGGGCCGTCAAGTCGACACACTTGAAAGGATCACAGGATGAGCGACGTGCAATCAATGCGTGAGCACCAGTCGATTCGGATTTAGGTGAGCTTGTGCACACCCAAAATCAAGTTTGTTGATTGTCTAACCTTCACTTTGGAGCGAAAAATGAAAGCAGTTCTCTGGATTTATGCCGTAGTTGGCACTATCTATTTCTGGATGTATTTGGCAGGGATGGACGTCGTGGTGCGAAACGCGGTCGGCCTTCTCTGGCTGATGATGGTGGTCGCCCCTGTCATTTTGTTTCTACTGGTCTTCTTCCCGATTGCCCAGGGCCTGGGACTTTTCGACAAGTGATGTTGTGTGTTTTCACAGCCAAATCCGAATACTCAATTTAACGAGGTTCCTCAATGAAAAACTTCTTGATGCAAATACTTGGCCAATCAAATGCCAACCGCAAAGTTAAGGCGATAGAAGAGCTGGCCACTCAGCGGGGCAGCACAGGCGACTTGTTCAAGCGCATTGATGAAAACCGGGAACTCCTCGAGCTTTTACAAGAGCGAGCGCCTGAATTCGTTGCGTCTCACCCCTGGCTAGTCGGGTGGATCAGAGCGAACGATCAGTTTTTCACGCAGTTGGAAGGCATCTTGGAAACCCACCAAGCGATGCGCATGCCAAAAGACTACCCACGGCCATGGCCAGGGTTTGACATTACCCAACAAACTAGTCAGCCAGATCACAAGTTCGTAGTCCCGGTCGCTGAACAAATCATGTCTGAAAACAAGCCTCAACGAACACTTGCAAAGAATTTGGATTTTGAAGGAAACGAGCACCTTAAATCGCTCGTTGAGGCGATGCAAGGAACGAGGTTGTTTGAGGTTTTCCGTGTTTCTCAGGGTAAACCGAATTTAATCAATTCTCAGGCCCCCATCATTTCATTTTGGGCTGATGCAGAAAGTGCCAGGACGCTGTCCAATCTGCTGACCGATGAATTGGGGCGCTCCAATATCCCAGGGCGTTTGTGGTGCCTTGATGTGGGTTTTCCGCGTGCCTTGCCTCATGACGTAGTCTGCCATTTGCGTTGTTACAAATTTGATGAGGATGCAAAGTCTTTTTGGAAATCAGTTTGGCGCTTTGTTTTGAAACGGAAAGACCTGGATCGGAACTTTGCCATTCTGCGTGATTTTGTTGTATTGAATTTCCAAAAATGGAACCAGGAGGAACACCGAAAAAAAGAAAGCAGTGATCAGCATGATTGAACCAATCACCCTGTTTCTCTTCTTTCGTTTTGCTTTTTTACCGAAAGGGTCAATGTTCAGACATCCTGGACATTGGTCCTCATCTTTAAGTGAAAGTGATAGCGGGTAATAACCGCACTCCAAGCAAGAACTTGATTTGTCAAATGAATTCATGGGAAGTCTCTCCTTGAAAATGGGTGGGGTGGAAGTCGGGTGGTGGGCGTTCTGTCGGCAAACTTCGCGCCCGCCACCATCATATCCCCCAGGAGAGACTTCCCACCCTCTCGCAAATTTGAAACCGGTTTTTTGATCAGTTAGATTGAACAAAGGAATTCCAAATGAATCAACCTGTTGACCTGCTTCAAGCCCTGGAGCATGAGCCCGAATTGGCTCTGTTGGTGTCTCAGCCACCGATAGCCTTTCACCGCACCTTTGTGGACATCACGCAATCTGCATTGGCCGCTTTGCTGCTCTCGGCTTACCTTGAACAGCAAGAAAATGCCTTGTCTGCAGATGGTTGGTTTGAGGTGAATGCGAGCGAGCTTGAATATCGAACTGGATTATCTCGGCGAGAACAAATAACTGCCCGCAAAACGCTGTTGGATAAACACATGATTCAGGAGCGTAAATGCGCTTTCCCGGCTCGCCTTGAAATGCGCATTGACTTCGACAGGGTCTCACATGAAATCCTATTGGCAGCCAGGAGACGAACACAACGATCATCGGCACCGGCATCTTTCAGTCCCAGCTCCAATCCATCCTCCATGGCCACGCCGTGGGCCAGAGCGCACTGATCGGCATGACCAGCACATCACCCCCACCCCCAACACAGGCAGCGGTGCCTGGGTCTGCAAAGGCCAATGCACCAGTGCCAGAGCAAGGAACAGGGTCTGGACCGCTTAAAACGCCCGTCACGGCGTTTTTGGAAGCCAGCAAGCCCATTGCCTTCAACATCAACTTTGCCCGCATCACGGGCGATGCCAAGGCCGCCTTGTTCCTGAGTCAACTGGTCTACTGGACACGCCGAGGTGCGGATGTCCTGGACAACGATGGCTGGGTCTTCAAAAGTCGAGAACAGTGGGAAGCGGAAATCGGGCTGAGCAAACACGAACAAGTGACAGTCCGAAACACGCTGGTCCATCTGGGGCTCATCGAGGAGGCCAGAACAGGAGCGCCCGCTCGCAACTGCTACAGGGTTGTGCCTGGCGTGCTGGGAGCCCATCTGGCGCAGCTGGTGCGCTCAGAGCCTGTGCAATGGTCGCTGCTGGATATCCGGTCCGACACACAGCACATTCGCAGCATGCTGGGCCGTCAGTTTGCTTTTTACCGAGTGCTGATGGGCATCACCAGCACCTGCACAAGCGCCATCTACTTGTCCAAGGCCCTGGCCATCCAGCGCCGCTTTGCAGATCGTCAACCGTTGGCCAACAAAGATAAGGTTCAAACAGCGCAGCTGCCATGGGACACCGATTGGTTCCGTATGGCGGTGGACAGCACGCAAGATGAAACCGGTTTGTCGGCATCGCAGCAACGCGATGCAAAGCACAAATTATGCCAACTTGGGCTTTTGCATGAAGCCTTGATGACCCACCCTAGAAAACAGATCTATTTGCGCATCGACATGCGGATGCTCAACCAGCTGTTAGTCCATGCAACGCAAAACCCATCCAATCCAGCCGCAGGTCAAAACCGGGCAACTGACGAACCAAGGAATGTGAGTGCTTCGGATGATTGCGTCAATTCTGGCAAGTGGCGAGGCCCTCGCCACTTGCCGATTCTGACGCGCCCAGCACCCGACGACCCGTTAACCAGCACATCTTCAGACCAAGATGCTGAAACTGACTCCGCCGCATGTCAAAACCGGACAACAAGAATGACGGATTCCGACAAACTTGATGTCCGGTTTTCGCAAGGTAGATGGCCGGTTTTAGCACGACCAATGTCCGGTTTTAACACGCTCAGTTGTCCGCTTTTGACAGACCTACATGCGCACGCGTCGCGCGTGCGCCAAGACTACAAAGAAGACTACAGTAAAACAACCACCACAACCGAAGCTCCGGCAAAAGTCGAGCTTGTGCCCACAAAACCGGATATCTCACTACCAAACAGTCCAAACACGTCGGTAGTGCCTCAAGCAAGGCCAGTGGAATCAAGCACCGCTGCAGTGGTGGTGGTTCCTCTTTTGAAGCAGCCTGAAGCAGAGAAGGGGACGCAAAGCTCAAGCTGGATCTGGCCTGACGCGTTGACCCAAGTTGAGCAAGAGCAGGGCACTCGAATTTTGAACTCGCTTGCTAAAACCGGACAACTGGAAGACGCGCAAATCATCCTGGACGAATTGTCGGGCTGCCTGGCCAGAGGGGGGGTTAAATCGAATCTGAGCTATTTGCGGCGATTGGTTGAAACTCACCAGTCAACACCCGGTGGACTCGTTTTTGAGCGAGCGCAAGACGTTCGAATCCGCAGAGAGCGACTTGAAGCCTTGGCTCAAAGGTCAAAGACCGACCAGGGTCATTGCAGCCAAGCACAGGGCGAAGCGCCACGCAAAACCGACACTGCAACAACTTCTGACGCTGTCGAACTGTCCGAAACTGCCAAAGCAGGGTTGGCCAAGGTACGCGAAATGTTGGCTGCACTCAAACACACCAAGGGATCATCATGAACACAGTCGTGGCATCAGAACGACCGCTGCACGCCGGTGACCTGTCCGAAACTGATGTGAAGGCTTGGTTGGACTTTGTCGCCATGCCAAGCCATGATCGGTGCTTGCGCCTGAACTGGATGGCCAAGTCGCGTGCGCAGGCGGCTGTGCTTTGGCGGGTCAGCGAGCACCACCGGATGACCAGGCGACTTGGAACCGATCTGTCGTACAAGTCCATCTCGGCTCAAGAAATTGCAAGGCGGTACGGGAATCTGTTTGGATGCTCAAGAAGTTCGATTGGCCAGGCCCTGAGTGACTTGCTGGATGAAGGTGTGCTTTTGGCTCGGCCTCATGTTGACAACGTCACGCGCAAGATCTGGCTCAATTGGCCCGCGTTGCAAGAGCGGTGGCAGTCGACTGAGTGGCCAGATCGCCAATGGCTGGAGCTCAACTGGATTGCCAAGAACAAGGCAGAAATGGTGGTGCTGCATTCGCTGCAAAGCGCCTTGGTGGATGGCCAGCAGGACATTCAAGTGCCGCTGTCGCCCAGGGAATTAGAGCGTCTGTACCGCCCTCAATGGGGTGCTGGCGTTGGGTCCAGCACCATATCACGCGCCATCAAAGCATTGACGGCAGCAGGCGTCATTGAGCAGCCAGTGGAGCCCGGCAAAGCGCGAAGTGTGCGTTTGGTGCCGGGACAAGTTGAGGCTCAACTCCAAACCTTTTATCAACAAGATCTACAGAAACTCCTGGGGTAATCATGAACAAAGTGTTCACATTTCATTTTGGAGATCATGACGTCAGAGTGGTCGTGGACGAACAATTGAATTTTTGGTTTGTGGGTCGAGACATTTGCCTTGCGCATGCTTTAAAAAACCCAAATCGCAAGATGAGCTGCGTATGGGGAAATGCCATCCCGAATCATAAATTGATCAAGGACAAAATGCGACGTGATCAAGATGTTCGAGTTTTAACACTATCGGAAACATTGGAACTGATTAAAAGTATAAGGGTGCCGGTGCCTAATTTTGAAGGTTGGTTGGTTAATGAAGTACTGCCTCAACTGCAAGCAATTTTGACCAAAACTAATCGTGATTGATGGATATGATTTTTTACAGCTTGAATGCAAGGATAAATGTCTATGAATAACAGATTAAAATTCAGTGATGTAGTGAATTTAATCATTGGCAAAATAAAGTACTCTGATTCGCTCGATAAAGACAAGGCAGAGGATGTACTTCGTCATCTAGAATCACTAAAGCAATTTGAGCTGAATATTTCTGCGTTGAGTTTGGCTATTATGAATATTCGGAGTCTGGCTCAGAATGGTTGTCGAGAAGACTCCACAATTGAAGAGAAAATTAAATCGTTGATAGAGATTGAATCTTTAGCTGATCGAATGCATAATGTTCCTGGTTTCATGTTGGAAGGCATTGAAAGCGATGCATTATATTTATACCGTAATGGCATAGATGAAAATTGGCCTACTGGGCTTATAGCAGGGTTGGGATGCATTTCATCTGTATTTCATCCAAATCCATCGGCAAACCTTCAAGATTATGAGGAGCTTTCACTATCGACTGAGGAGTTCGATTTATTAACCATTAAAAAGGATTGAATCATGGAGATCTGTGTAACTATTTTTGGTGTTTCTTATACGCTGATACAGGGTGTTTTGCTGTTAATTTTAATGCTTGTAATTTTCCCGTATGCGGCAATTAAAATTGCAGTCAAGTTTAATTTTAAATCTTTTAATTGGGTGGCAATTGCAGCAGGAATCTATGGGTATATTTGTTTGTATGTATTTACAAATAAAAATTACCATGATTTTTTAATAAATTTTTTGCCCGCCATGACCTGTGAGTTGTTTTAAAATTGAATATTTCATATTTTATTAAATAACATGATGAGTAATTTGAGATCGGAAAGAATAATTCCTATAAATCCCAACAGAATCCAGGCCAAAAAAGCGATGGCAATATGCAGCCATGACCCATTAAATAAAACGCTATACAAAACAGACAAACAAGAACCCAACTGCCTAGTGTTAAAAATATTCCACCAATCGCTTCGCATGCAAACTCCGTTGAGTTTTCGACTGGTGCAAATGAATAAATGCCTTTTGTAAAAACTATTGAAACTAAAACAATGGCAAAAAACTCACCATCCAGTCCACCGTTGAATATGATGTCTAAAATTTTTGATGTTTGAGATTCATGAAGCAAGTGTTTTTTTGATGCAATAATTAAACCTACTGTAAGCCATCCATAGACAGATGTCATAAAAAAATAGCGCTGTATTGCTTGCTTGATACTAGAAGATTCACTGATAATTGGTAAATCCACTTTCATGGTGTTCCTTTGTTGAATGATTGTGACTTTCCCTGCAATCATTTTTGGTGTGGTATTCAATTGAGTGGATTGTGTGCGTCAAGTGTTTGCTTGGTATTTTAGTCAACCATCGAGCATGTGTTTCATCCTCGTAACCCAGGCCCTGCTTCTTCGGCCACACATGGCGTCAACCCAGCAATAAAAAATGCCAGCCATATTTTCATGAAATTATATTTTTCACATACACAGTCAGCCCATCTGATTTGCTGTTGATCGACCTATCAAAGCTTCGATTCAAAATAGAAGAAAGTAAGCAGATAAATTTGGATTATCAATCTTCCGCCTCGTGGCACCAGTGATCCGCTTCGCTACTCCTGGTGCAAGGTTTGTATGCGGCTTGTGCCGCAGGGCGGGGTTTCAATCGAATACAGATCTTGGTCTGCGGGGGAAATGAGCGCATGCCCGAATCTTCCCCCGGCTCTGGCTGGGACCGGCGCGTCGGTCATCTTCGATGCCCGTCACCTGCGCTTCGCGGGTCGAGTGCCGTCCTGGCCACCCGGCAGCGATGGCAAGCCATCTTGTCGCAGCCGGGCGGCCAGGCCAGCTCTCGTCAGGTGCGCCTGCTGAGGCTGGTCACGGCATAAAGCCGTTCGTGTCGTCCCTTCGGGACCCACTCTCTATTTATACGTGCCCAGCCTCAGCTCCCAGCCATTTCCGGGGGCTGCTTCGGGCATGCGCTCATTTCGTTGTGTTGGCACCGGGTGCATGGTGGTTTGTCTTCCCAAAGAAGCGTTTCCACCGCTGACATTCTCGGAGTGTTTACATGCAAACGAACCGCATCATTTTGGGCGACTGCTGCCGCGTCTTGCCCACGTTGCCCCAGGCTTGCGCCGATTTCATCCTGACCGACCCGCCTTATCTGGTTGGGTACAAAGATCGTGAAGGGCGCAGCATCAAGAACGACATTGAGGCCGATTGGCTCATGCCCGCTTTTCGGGAAGCGTATCGGGTTCTCAAGCCCGATTCTCTTTGCGTCAGTTTTTACGGGTGGAGCAAAACCGATCTGTTCTATGCCGCCTGGAAGGCCGCAGGGTTTCGCATCGTTGGGCACATCACTTTCCCGAAGCGTTATGCCTCGGCTTCGCGCCTGATGCGCTACAGCCACGAAAACGCTTATCTCTTGGCAAAAGGCAGCCCCCGCCCACCTGAGCACCCGATTGGCGATGTGATCGATTGGAGTTATTCGGGCAACCGCCATCACCCAACTGAAAAGCCCCTGAGCGTGCTCACGCCGCTGATTGAGTCGTTTTGTCCCCGTGGTGGTTTGGTGCTGGACCCATTTGCTGGCTCAGCTTCAACCCTGGTTGCCGCCCGCTCAGTTGGCAGGCACTACCTGGGGATCGAGCTGGACCCGAACTATCACGGCGCGGCCGTGCGTCGGCTGAACGGATACAGCGCAGGCCAAGCGGCCTACCTTGACCGTGAGCGTGCGACTTCTGCGAGCGTTTATTACATGGAGCGTGCAGCATGAGCGCCGAAATCGAAAACCGCATTTGCGACTATTTGCGTGGCTATGGCAGGCAAAACATTTCAGCACTGGAGAGCCTGGCGCAATTTGGTATGTGGGGCGTTGTCGCCCAGTGCGAGCTGCTGGCCCGGGCATCGAGTTTTATCAAAATCCTTGATGAAAACGAGTTGCGTGCCGTGGCAGACGGTGAAGTCAACCTGGTGGACCTTGCGAACCGGATAACCACAGAACTGAAAGGCAACAACCCATGAGCTACCTGGTGGACGTTTGCAATGATTCGATCAGCTTGCGCTTGTCGTTGACTTCTGAGCAGTTCACCGGTCCAGCCGGACCGGTGACTGTTCTCAAGTTGCCCATTCCATTGAGTTTTGCGTGCAAGGCGCGGGACTTGTCAGAGCTGGGTGGTGGCGAGCTTCAAACGGTTTATGTCTTCAGGCGCATCGATATGGACCCGCTTGGGTTCGATGCTTTTGCAAGAAATTTGTGCCGGGACACCGACTGGCTGGAAGGGCAATTCCTGGCCATTCCCGTTGCCAATGCGAGGGCTTGCGTCATGGTGGTGGCCACCGGGCGGCCGATTTTGTTTATTGACACGCAGGGCTATTCATATGCCCGCTATGTTGCGAGGTTGGGATGAACGACGAAGAAGAAATTTCCGAATTTGATGCGGTGGACTATTGGCTTTTTGAGCGCATGGTCCCCGGCCCGTGGGCACTGCTTACGGCCGCAGAGCGAACACAGCTTTCGGAGCTGGCACGGCAGCGGTTGTCGTTTGAAACGCTTGAAGAACGTGGCCGCGACCGGCTGGATTTTCAGGAGGTGGCTGTTTGGACTGTCCGGGAGGCTTTGGCGAGGGCGTTCCTGGCTGGGGCTCGGCGGATGCCGCCTTGATTGAGCCATTCAGGGTGCGCGGTTGTCGCAAGGCAACTGTGCGCCTTGGGCTATTGGCGTGGCGGGCAGTTTAGTCGGTTGCTTCGCAAGAGGTGTTCTCTTGGAGAAGGCTAAAGCCCTCTCCGCCGCGCTGCACATCGCTTCGCTCAGTTCCGCTTGGCATCCTCTATCAATGCCGACTCGCTGCGCGAATCGGCGGTATAGGCTAGCGCCTCACTTTCCCTCGGCAGGTGTGCTGGCGTTTCGATTGCTGATTCGATCGCAAAGGGCGACCATCTCGGCGATCTCGCTATCCGTCAAATTGAACTGCGCCAGTTTCGACAGTGCTTGCTGCGCGACGCTTTCCATTGCTATCACTTGAGTCGGCATCGATGGCAAACCACCAGTCTGCTCAAGTAGTCCGTATTCGTCGGCGCTCAAACGTTTGCCCGGGGGAGGGGAGTCCTTTATTTGGCGCTTGAGGCCTTGCTGGCTGGTCAGGATTTTTTGATCAAGCTGCCGCTTGCTCTTTTGGCGTGCTCGGGCCAGTGACGTTTTGAATGTGGCCAACGTCGGTACTTGCCCCATGTGGGCAAGCTGCTGGCAGATCGAGTCCTGGTAGACACCGAAGGCAATCAACTTTTCGATTTCATCCAGGTTCTCGAATATGTGGCTTGAGAGGGATTGATTGGCGGCGCGAGGCTTCATTTTGAGGGGACGGACAGCAAAAGTGGCCGATGAGAAATTTTGGCATTGAAGCGGCCTTTGTGGTGTTCTTTTCCTGCCATTTTTTTGAAGGACACGACATCCATGTGTCATGTTTGAGCAGGCTGGGGCTGAAAACGAATCCGATGTGTCTCGACGTGGCTGAAAGTGTTGCAGATTTGTCACTTTTCAAAAATCGAAGATTTCCAAGGTAAGTCGAAGTCGAAGAAGACCGAAAACCAGACACTTAAAACACTCCCTAAATAAAGTGCAGGATAGGCCAGCGGGCCAGAATTGGGACAAGTTTGTCCCGGTTGTTCAATCGATTTTTTGGGGGGAGCCATTTTGCTTGGCCACAGATCAATTGACCGCAATTGAAGATGGCGAATGTTGATACCTGTTGACACGGCTGGATGTGGCGTATAAACTTGTATCAACATTTCAATGAGGTGTCCAAATGACAGCAGCAGTTTCGGTTGAGCAGACGGTTCAGGAGTGGGGCAATGGTCTTGCGGTGCGTATCACCGCCCCGGTGGCCAAGGCTGCGCGTTTTACTCGCGGCCTGCCAATCCATGTAGAGGTGGTTGAAGGCGGTGTGTTCCTGCGCACTGCAGGCAAGCCCAAGTTGACACTGGCCCAAAAGCTCAAAGCGTTTGACCCGGCCATTCACGGCGGCGAAGTCATGGCAACCGGCCGCGTCGGCGCTGAAGTGTTCTGATGGCGACTCCGAGCAAGCTCTGGGTGCCAGATCGCCGCGACATGATCTGGATAGATTTCAATCCACAGATCGGTGCGGAGATGAAGGACGAGCATCCTATGTTGGTGTTGTCTTCCAAGGCGTTCAATGAGCGTACCAATCTCGTTATTGGACTGCCAATGACTCATGCACCCAGCAATGAAACCAACCCTTTTGCCGTCAAGTTCACATCACCCAAGGGCGAGGTCTGCTACGTGCTGGCGCATCAGCCCAAGTCATTCGCCTGGCGCGACCGTGGTGCTCGACCGCACGCTTGGAAACAAGTGCCCCCAACGGTATTTGAGTCGGCATGCGAAGAGCTGAACAGCATCATTTCGATCTGCGTCTAAACACACAAGGAAACCTACATGTCTTGCATCTATTACCGCGCGGTGCTGGCCGCATGCATGGCGGCTGTCGCTGGCGCATCGGTGGCCGAGTCTGCCGCAGTCAAGTTCACTACGAGTAGCACACTCATGGCTGGCCCAACAGCCGATGTTGGCTTTGCAACGTGCCAACCTCTACGTGGAGATCTCGCCGAGATCATCGGCAGCCCGCAGAAGGCCTATGGAACCGAGGTGTTCCCGCTTCGCGTCGTCAGCGGGCGCTGCGCCGGCACCAAGGGCTGGGCGGGCGCCTCGCGCATCGAGGCGACAACTGCGGCGCCCACGTCCTTGGGCAACGCCCTGCAGTTCAACAGCTCCGACAGCCTGTTCGAGTCGCTGACGCCGATGACAGTCAAAGCTTCCTGCCAGCCTCTGCGCGGCAATACCGCGCAGATTCTTGAGTCGTCTCGCTTCTTCGGGACCGATGTTTACCGGATCACGGTGCTTTCGGGTCGCTGCAAAGGGGTGATCGGCTGGGTCGGTGCTGCGCGGCTCGAACGTGCGGCAGCGGTTCGCACGCAGTGACCTGTTCTTATCGCAAAGAAAATGGAGGAAAGAGTATGACCATGGAAATGATGATTGCAATTCTTGCCTTGTCCGTGGCGACTGCGGCGCTGGGAGTCACCCTTGCAAGACAAGCCGCGAAAAGTCACTTTTCGGCAACATGTGAGGTACGGATGGAAATCGGTCCCGATGGCCAAGAACGTGAAGCTTGGTCATTCAGTGCTTGGCGTGCGAAAACGTTTATCGGGGCCACGGTTGGGCGCGTCTATGTGGCATTTGCTGAGGCCCAATTCAACCGTGCGCAGCGAAAACGTCGCGAAAACCTTGTCCAGAACTGAAGGTAAGACCGGAATGGGCGATTGATGCTGTGGGGTTGGTCCCTACGCCAAAATCCGGTTACCCTTTTCTTACACGTCAAATTACGCCAACAACCAGCATCAGCGCTTTGTCCACGGCTCGCATTTTTTCCGCGGTCAAAGAACCGAAAGCGACACTGACTTTGGCGCGGGGCACGGTGGACAACTTGTCCACCATCACCTGTGAAAGCTCACGCAAGCCATTGCCTGGCGTTGGCTCCACCGTCACCCGAAACGCTGCCGTGCGCAGGTCACTGGTAACGGGGCACAGCACCACACTTTCAAGCTCTTCCAACAGGTCAGTTTGCACAATGAGGGCGGGGCGAGGTTTTCCATAGTCACCCTGCAAAGACACGGTGACCAAATCACCCCGTTTGGTCATGCCCAGCCCTCAACCAAGCCTGCTGCCGCCTCGGTGAAGTGCAGCGCATTGGCCTCTGCCACGTCTCCGCGCAGCGCCAGGCACTGCCTTTGCACCTCCAGGGCAAAGCCTTCTAGTCGTGTGTCAGGCACCCAAAATTGCACCGGGCGCAGGCCCGCTGCCCGCATGCGCTCGCGTGAGCGGGTGACTTTCTGTGCTGAGGGACGTGTGCTGGGCATCACAAACTCCTTGAGGGTCGCCGTCGAAAACGGAATTTAAAGAACGTTAAGCCATGACAATGGCTGCGCATGCTCGATAACATGATACCACTCATGCAAGAATTAGATTCAATACTCCATCCAAAGTATCTTGCAACTTGTTCGCTAACAAAAAACAAGTTGTTTGTGGCGCGTTTTCTGATAATATGCGTGGTGTCGAATTTCGTCTGTGATTTTTAGGGGGCTAAACCCGCAGACTTTCGAACGCTCAACATCCTCTGTAACCCGCATGGCTACTGGCTTTGCGGGTTTTTTATTGTCCAAAACAGGCAGCCGTCCACTGGCCGTGTTGTAGCCCCGCTCAGTCGCCCTTCGAGTTGCTGAATATTTGGGCAAAATTCCAGCAAGTCATTGTTTTTATTGAAGTTTTTAAAAAACACCCTGTGAATAATATCTTGTGATTTATTTGGGGGGTCTCGCACAGTTGTTTGTCGCGAGATTCTTGACAAACGCTCAAAGTTCATTCCGTGCACTGGTTGACCCTGGTGCACGGTTTGCTGATCTCCTCAGCGGACCATGTCCTTGAGCCGGGGATTGACCTCCCCGGCTCTCCTTTTATCGAGGGCCATGGGCTCGCGCCTCGTGGTCTTCTTGCGGAGAAACCCATGAACACCCACACTGCCTCACGACTGAAACACGTTCAGTCGATGGTTCTGACCACTTGCATATCAATCGCTACATCGCCCGCCATGGCTCAGGTCACGGTCGGCTCTGGTGGTGGCTGGGTATCAAATAAGTTGAATATTTTGTACGCGGTCCTTACAGGCATCACGGGTCTCTTGATGATCATTGCTTGGACGTTTGCAGGTTACAAATTCATGTACCACGAGCAAACCAAGTTGACCGACTTGAAAGGCTTGTTCATCGGTGGTCTTTGCTGCGGTGGTGCCAGCTATTTGTCATCCACCATGCTCAGCTGAGGCAACGCCATGCCTGAATGCCGAGTATTCAAGGGCGCAACTCGCCCGCCCATGATCGGCGGGGTGCCCTTGGTGCCGATCGTCGTTTTGTCACTGACCACGCTCATGCCATTGGCCATCTTTGTGATTGCGCGGCTTTACGTCATGGCACCGGTCTTTATCCTGATCTTTTTGACTGGGTTTCTCTGGCTGCGCCTGATCAGCAAAAAAGATGGCTGGCGCTTCAAGCAAGAGTTCTTGCGCTTTCGGTTGCGTGCCCAAAAGGGAAATCCGCAAATTTGGGGCGGCATCAGTTACAGCCCATTGCGCATCAAAAAACACAAAGCGCCATGACAGCCGCACGGCACGCTGGCCGTTATTTCGTCGCTTTGATGGTCTCCTTGTGGTGTCCGGTTTTACCGGCCAATGCAGGACTGAATGCCGAAGCCAGCGGTCGTTTGGAAGTCTCCTTTTCTCCCAATGAGGGCGCTCAGGCCTTGGTCATCAAAACCATTGCCACAGCTCAGCGAGAAATCCACATGCTGGCCTACAGTTTTACAAGTTCGCCTGTGACGCAGGCTTTGTTGGCGGCTCGCAAGCGGGGCGTGGACATCAAACTGGTGGTCGACCAAGCGCATAACTTGAATCAAGACCACAGCGCAAAGGCGCGATCCGCATTGTCTTCACTGGCTACAGCAGGTGTGGACGTCAGGGTCACCAACGCATTCGCCATTCACCACGACAAGTCCATTGTGGTGGACCGCAAACATGTCCAGTTGGGCAGCTTCAATTACAGCGCCGCCGCGGAAAGCAAAAATTCAGAAAATGTGCTCGTCAATTGGGACAACCCAGCCTTGGCAGCCATTTATCTCAAGCACTTCACGCGCAACTACGCGCAGTCGGTGGTTTTCCGTGCAGGCTACTGAGACCATCGCCGACAACAGGGATGCACGAATTTGCATCCGTCTGGGCAGCCTTTGTGGTGTGCTCAAAGCACTTTGCATCCAACAAGACGTATCGCTCAACGACGAAATCCGTGACATGGTCGCGGCTGTGCTGGCCAAGCCCGATGCCCTCAATCTTCAGGTCATGGATGACGATGACCGCATCAGAGTCAATCTGGGGGCGTTGAGGGCTGACTTTGCGCAATGGTGCAAAAGCCACGGATTGACCGAAAAAGCAGGGTTGCGCTTGGTGGCTGCACAGAAATTTGAGCATCTGATTTGGAGTCTGAGGAATGATCCACTGCGGCCGATCCCATCATCCCCTGCACAAATGGGATGGGCCGCCCCGCCAGGTCAAGCCATTGTAGGCGTCCAAGAAGAGGCTCACGAGCCATCCAGACTGCGCCTGAGGCTCAAGGCCAGTGAATTGGAGGCTGTCACGCGTTTGGCTGAGCAAAGACGGGTCAGTCCTCAGCGCCTGGTTACTCAGTTGTTGAGGGCCTTTTTGCTCAAGTCTGCGGTTTTCAGCGAACAAGAGACGGTGGATATGGGCGCTGTGAATTTGTCGCTCATGCGCATTGGAAACAACCTTAACCAGATTGCCAAGCAACTGAACGCGCAAGCAGTCAGTACCAGTCGACCAGGTGAGGGCGCTTATTCGGAGTTTGAGGCGATCCATTTGGAGATTCGGCAGTGCCTTGCGCAGCTCGACAGCCATGTCAAAACGTGCGCCAACGCCTTGGCACTCTCGCGTGAGCGCTGGCGCATCGAGCTCAAGGATTGACCATGGCCAGCAAAGTGTATGTCGACCGCGTTTTGGTGCATTGGGGCGAGGAGTTGCTCTGGGACGGCAACCATCGCAGCGTGCAAAAAAAAGCCATTCTTTCCAACCCATTCCGAGCTAGCAGCGCTCATTCTGGGGGCGCTGGAGCGGCCGCGTCCGCAGCGACCGCTGCAAGGGTCCGTGCTCACGTGGCTGCCATGGTTCGCCAGGCACCGCAGGTGATGGTCAAAATCACGGGTGGTGGCGCGGATATGCGGCGCATTGGTGCCCATATTGACTACATCGCTCGAGGCGGACGTTACAAAAAAAAGGGCGAGGACGAACTGGAGATCGAAACGGACGATGGCCAAACGGTCCAGGGTGAAGACGCTCGCCGTCGTCTCAAAGAGTTGTTTGCTTTCAGCGGCACGCCCATCCCCGCTGAAGTCCAGGATTTCAAGGGTGACACCACGCTCGTGCGTCGGCAGCGTCGTGAGGCCTTAAACATGATTTTGTCGATGCCGCATGGGATCAATCGGGAGCAAGTCAAGGCGGCAGCACGGGCAACTGTCAAAGAGCTTTTTGGGGACAACCACTTGTACGTCATGGTTCACCACGAGGACACCGATCACCAGCATACCCACGTAGCGGTGAAGATGGCGGGACACGACGGCAAGAGACTGAACCCCAAAAAAGCGGATCTGGAAAACTGGCGGCTTATTTTTGCCAAGCACCTCAACAGCCGAGGGATTGATGCGGTGGCCACAAGACGGCGCGTTCGGCTCCAGCGCAAAAAAGGAGAAAGCCAAGCGGTCCGTCAAATCAAAGACCGGGGCGAAGAACCGATGCGCGAGCTGACTTCCCAAACTCAGGCAGCCCACAAATTCAGGGCGCAAGAAAACGAAAAAACGGTCTCTCACGCCTATGTTGAGATGGCCAAGGCACTGGCCACCAGCGAGCAGACCGAGGACCGTCAGTTGGCCAAAGGCCTGCAAGGCTATTTGGAGCAACACGGCGTTCAGGTGCGTTTGCGCAGGCAGCCAGGCATTCGTTGAAAGCACACGCCATGCTGATGCCCGAACTCATGCTTTCTCTTGCGCTTGCTTGTGCGCCCATGGTGCATCCTGACACTGCGCTGCGCCTGGTGAAACATGAGAGTGGCAACAATCCGTTTGCCATCGGCATCAACGGCCCATACAGACTTTCTCCTCAACCCACATCCCGCGAGCAAGCGGTGGCCACAGCCAAGATGCTGGTGGCGGCAGGCCTGTCGATTGACATGGGCTTGGGGCAAATCAACTCGCGCAATTTGTCATGGCTTGGCTTGACGGTGGAAACGGCCTTTGATCCCTGTCTCAATTTGCGAGCCATGCAAGCTGTATTGCTGCAAGGCTATCAAAAGGCCTCCAAGACCTATGGTCCTGGACAGCAAGCGCTGGTGGCTGCGCTGAGCACGTACAACACTGGGCATCCAGAGCGTGGCGTTCGAAATGGCTATGTCGCATCGGTGTTTCGTACCCCTGTTGCCCCGGTAAGCCGGTGGCCTGAAAAATCAATTCATGGGCAAACCCAAGGCGAGCCATGAATGCGAAAGATGACTCATTCGACAGCCCATTCGATGTCTTATTTGACGGCCAATCTGGACTTTTGCGGCAAAGCTACGCAGGAGCGGTGCGCCAACGTTTGCTTGAAATTGAGCGAGCTGTTCAATCTGGCCAGAGGCACGAGGTCATCATGCTGCGCATGCAGCAAGCAGGCATGAGCGCGTCTATGGGAACTTTCAGAAAAAGTTTGTCCCGTGCAAGGATCTGGTGGCGCAGACAACTGTTCATTCAGATGGACGGCAAGGCGGTGTGGTGCCCTGCGAAAGTGCAAAGCAGTGCCTTGCCAGATCACCAAAGCAAAACGCAACCAGCGACAGGCCTCAGCGGCCCATCACCCCAACCAGCTGCTCATCAGTTGACGGTCACAAGCGCTTCGCCTGATTTGCCCAAACCGCAGCCACAGCCTGCAACGGATGCAATTGACGCTGCGCGGGCCCAAGCGTCACGTACCAAATCAGCTCCAGACGCACGGCGTGTGGATCTTGACCAATTTTTCAAACCGAAATCTGTGTTCGCCAAAACTTGATCTGAAAGGTCTCTCATGAAAATAGCTGTTTTGAATTTTTCTGGCAACGTGGGCAAATCCACCATTGCCAGGCATTTGCTCAGCCCTCGTATGCCCGGCGCGGGCATTGTTGCTGTTGAAACCATCAATGCAGACAGTGCAAGCGACAACACGATTCGTGGTGCCGATTTTGGCAAGCTGCAGCGTGATCTCCAGCTCGAGGACAACGCGATTGTCGATGTGGGGGCAAGCAACGTGGAGCAGTTCTTGGCGCTCATGCGCCAGTACCATGAAAGCCACGAGGACTTTGATTTGTACCTGGTGCCTGCGGTACCGGCTTTGAAGCAGCAGCGCGACACCACCGAATGCATTGTCGAGCTGGCCAATCTGGGTGTGCCTGCTCACAAAATCTTTGTGGTGTTCAACCTGGTAGAGCCGGGGCTGGATGTGGAAACCACGTTTGAGCCTATTTTTAACTTTGTGGATGCGATGCACCTGTGCATGACTGATCCGCAGGCGGTTATCTACAAAAACGATGTCTTCGCGTTGATCAGGAATTCTGGCGATTCACTGTCGGACGTGGTCAATGATCCCACTGATTACAAAGCTGCCATCAAAAACACCAGTGATCCAGCAGAAAAATTGGCCTTGGCCGAGCGCTTATCCGTGCGGCGACTGGCAGTGGGTGTCAATCAGAATTTGGATTCCGTGTTTGAGCGAGTGATGCTGTCATGCCATGCTGGGTAAGGGGGCATGAACAGGGTGAAGATGACTCGAGCAGTGGCTACCCTGGGGCTGGGGGCGGGGATGCTCGTGGCGATGCTTACGCGGCATCTGCGGGGCGGGCACCGGGATCACAAACGACTACACCGGCAATCCCAAGCAAATCAACCTTGACACAAAGTCAACGCGATGAATTGATCGCCGAAATCTTGGGCGATGTCGTTGCTTTGTCTGACCAGGTCAAGCAGGTGGCAGTACAAGTTCAAGCCCTTGGCCAAGCGTTGAGTGCCAACGATTTTGTTCGCTGGCGAAACACCTTGGACCTCAAGATGAGCGAATTGGCCGATGTCAATTTGTCCGAACAGTCGGCCAAACGGTTGGGCTCCTTTGCGCAGGCCTACATTGAACAACTCTCGCGCGAAACCAACACCATGGTGACCCTGCAGGCCAAACGAGCCGTGGCTGATACCTTGGCGTTTAACCAGTTGTTTGACAAGCTCAATCGGGATTGGTTGCTTAGGCTGGGGGGAATAGGTGCTACGGCCTTTATTGCGGCATTTGTTGGCACCGTGCTGGCCCATGTGGCTTGGAAATCATGAAAGGTTACATCGTATGAAACACAAAGCAATTCTTCGTATGGGGTTGGCGGCGGCTTTGCTGGCTCACTTAGCCGCGGCGCCTGCACAGGCACAAGGGCAACTCGATGGGGACGCAAAACTTGCCTGCGAGGCATTGCTGTGCTTGGCTGCAAGCGCCCGCCCGGCAGAATGCGTGCCGTCGATCAGAAGGTACTTTTCTATCAGTTTCAGGCGATTTGGTGACACGCTGCGCGGTCGCCTGAATTTCCTGAACATGTGCCCGATCGTTTCACAGCCCCACATGACTGCTTACAAAAACTCCATCATCAATGGGGCGGGGCGCTGTGATGCTGCCAACATCAATCAGGCCAATTTCACGAGCGTGGGTGATGGCGAGTCCTATATCGGAAATGTCATGCCAACTTATTGCGTGGCTTATTACGGAAATGGCTTGCAGCAAGCAGCCGCACCCGTGTACGTGGGCACCCCAACGCAAGGCGGCCATTGGGTCGAGGCGCAAGACTACCCGCAAGCCCTGCAAGCGCACAACGACATGTTGGCCAAAGCAGCAGCTGCTGCTGCGGCCGCTGCGCAACAAAGCAACTGATCGATCACTCCATTCAAGGGGACTCCATGAAGCGCGTTTATCGGATTGGCTCCAGGGAGTTTTATCCTGGTGATGAAGATTTCCAGAAAATCCTGGCGCACGCCTATGCCAATGGTGTGCGCCCCCTGTGTGGCTGCAACCGGATATCACCGGTTGAGCTGTACGTGGCCAAGATCGCCAGCCGTGCAATCTACGAATTACGTAGAATGCCCAAGGCAGGGTCGAGACACGCCAGTGATTGCGATCACTACGAGCCGCCACCGGGTTTGAGTGGGTTGGCTCAAGTGCAGGGCCACGCGATCTTGGAGGACACCCTAACCGACACGGTGGAGCTCAAACTGGATTTCGCCCTGTCAAAAATCAGCGGTCGCACGCTCCCCACCCCCAAAGACACACCAGCCGACAGCGTCAAAAGTGATGGCACCAAACTGACGCTCAGAGGCCTGCTGCATTACCTTTGGCACACAGCACAGCTCGACAAGTGGTATCCAGCCATGCAGGGCAAAAGAACATACGGCACGATGTTCAAATACATCAACCAGGCCGCGACCGGCAAGGTGGCCAAGTCACAGTCCTTGGGTGACATGTTGTACGTGCCAGAGCCTCATGATCCAGCGAGGGAGGCGGATATTCGCAGTCGCCGTATGCTTCGATTGGCTCAACTGGCCAGCAGCTCGGGCACCACCACGCGTCTTGGTTTGGTGGTTGGCGAGTTGTACGAGTTGCGTCCTGCTCAATTTGGGTACCAGGCGGTCCTCAAAGGGACCATGGATTGCCCATTCAGGGTCAATGAAGACTTGTACAAACGCATGATCAAGCACTTCAAAACGGCACTTTCCATGTGGGATCAAAACCTGACGGACAGCCACTTGATCTTGATTGGCACGTTCACGGTTGACTCGGCAGGTATGCCATTGCTCAACGAGGTGGCAGCCATGAATGTGACGCAAAACTGGATACCCTTTGAGTCGATCTATGAAAAAAGCCTGATCGACCGCCTGACCGAGCAAAAGCGCGTGTTTTGGAAATGCCTAAGGTTCAATTTGCCCATCAGTGCGCACATGGCCAATGCGGTGCTCACCGACACGTCCGCTGCTACCGCACTGTGCGTTTTGCCACCAGGAGGCACCGAAGAAGACCAGGATGAGCTGGTCAAACAAATCGGTTCGGACGACATGCCTTTGTGGTTTTGGCGGGCGGGAGAACAAGAGATGCCTGAGTTGCCGACAAAGGCTGACAGCAATGCTTAGCCCTATCCGTTTTCGGAGTACGGCCACTGCGGTTGCCGGTCTGACAGCCCTGTGTTCGTCTTTAGGGCCTGTCATCAATTGGTGCTGCTCAAGCGTTAAGTTTGGAACGCGACAACTGATGAATGACGATGGGACGCAGATACGCATTGAGGGACGACCAGTGGGAACGCATCAAAGACTTGCTACCCGGGCGGGAAGGCCATGTCGGCGTGACGGCGCGGGACAACCGTTTGTTTGTCGAAGCGGTGCTGTACCGATACCGCGCTGGCATCCCTTGGCGCGACTTGCCCGAGCGCAAGTTCAAGCCGTGGCCATGATGCACGGTGATGTGGTTTACGAGCGGCCAGTGGAGCAACTGCACGCTGACAGCGTGCATTTTTCTAAGGCCGGTTATCAGCGGATTGCCAGCGTTTTAGGAGGCGTCTGAAATTTTGCCGGTTTGGCTTTGAACACCTATGGACAATAATGGTTGTTGCGACAACAAAGCGCTTGCAATCTGCATTGAATAAAGTTATATTTCAATATAACTTAGCAATGGAGATGCATCATGCACACAACCAATCTGCGCAAGGTCGGCGGCTCGGTCATGTTGGTCGTGCCACCCGCGTTCCTTGATCAACTTCACCTGCAAGCGGGAGCGACCGTTGGTATGGCCGTCTCCGGTGGCCATCTGGTGATTGATCCCAAGCCAAGGCCGCGTTACACGCTCGCGGAATTGTTGGCTGCCTCGGACTATTCAAAACCCCAACCGACTGAAGATCGCGAATGGGTCGATGCGCCTGTCGTGGGTGGCGAGTTGATATGAAGCGAGGCGATATTTACCTGGTCTCACTTGACCCGACCGAAGGGCGTGAACAGCGCGGGAGCCGTCCTGTTCTGGTCGTGTCACCGGCCGAATTCAACGAAGCAACCAAAATGCCGGTGATTTGCCCGATCACGAGCGGCGGTGACTTTGCCCGCCGCATTGGCTTCGCCGTTCCTGTGACTGGCATTAAGACAACAGGCGTTGTCCGTTGCGATCAGCCCCGGGTTCTCGATCTTGGCGCACGCAACGCTCGCAAGGTAGACACCTTGCCAGAGTTCCTCATGGACGAAGTGCTGGCAAAGCTCGCCCCTATTTTCGAGTGAATATGCAGGATTGACTGTTGACCGAGTAACGTTTACTATTCAACCATGGCGATTCAATCCTTTGCGTGTCCTGACACGCACGCACTGTTTACCACTGGCCGGTGTCCGCGCTTTGCCAATATCAAGAAGGTTGCGGAACGTAAGCTGGCTCAATTGGACGCGGCCCCTTCTTTGATGTTCATGAAGGCACCACCAGGAAATGACCTCAAGGAATATGCGGGTGCTTGGCATGTGCGCATCAATGATCAGTGGCGATTGACTTTCAAATGGAGCCAGAACGGACCATTTGATGTCTTGATTGAAGATCCGCATTAATCACGACGTTCTTTTTTGGAGTCTGAGTATGTTTAAAAATGGAATGCGCCCCATCCACCCAGGGGAAGTTTTGCTTGAAGACTACATCAAGCCCATGGGTGTGAGTGTCCGTGCGGTGTCGATTGCACTTCATGTTCCTTATTCGCGTCTGCGCGAGATCGTAGACGGCAAGCGCGGGGTTTCTGCTGACACGGCGCTGCGCCTAGAACGTTACTTTGGCAGTGAGGCAAGGGGTTGGCTTGCGCTGCAGGCTGCATACGACCTGCGGGTTGCCGAAAAGCAGAATGCGAAACTCATCACGCGTGAGATTGAGCCGCTCTCATTGGCGCTCAGTTTCGCGATGTAACCCATGTCAACGCTGTACAGCAGTTGATCGTTAAACACATAACACAGGGAGACCATTCATGAAAACTTTCCGCACTTTTGCACTGCTCGTGTCCACCGCTGCCTTGCTGGGGTTGGGGGGGTGTGCAACTCCATTTACTCCAAAGGACGTGCTAGCTCAATTTGAGCCGGGCGAACAAAAGCTTTATGTGGTGGTACCCGGCAAGCCGAAGCAACTGACCGAGATAAAAGACTTCACCAAACATTGTGGTAAGCAGGAGTTACCTGAAAACGCTGCTACTTCGACCAACGACTGGATGGCAAATAACATCTGCCCAAATATCGATCGGTGGCAGATTGTGTCTGGTGTTTATCACACGAAAGTGTGGGGTACAAAGGGACTCAAGTTTACGGGGGCCTATGCCCCAGCTGATTGGAAAATTGAAGCGGATGACATCTTGGAACTTAGTCAGGAAATTTCCGATCAAGGGCAACATACCCGCCCAAATCTCGTCAAGCGCATCGCCCGCAAAGCAAAAGACGCCACCAAGGAATCCGGTTGTTGGTGGGATGGGGGCAAAGGTGCCACCACTGCATTCATAGGCGGTGGTGCGGTATGTGACGGCTGGAATTGGCGTGATCAGAAGTTCGCTAAAGAATGAACCGAACCTTTTGATTTCAACGCAAAAGGGCCGCATCAGCGGCCCTTTGCATTTGTCGCGGTCAATCAATCCGCACTGTCCGACTCGTCGATGTAGACCGCCGTGGCCATGCAGTTGTAGAGCGTCTTTTGATCACGACCGTAGCCCGCATTGATGCAGGCTTGGCGCTTGCGCTCAAAGTCCTTGCTGTTGTACGCGATGTTGGGGTGTGAGTCCGAGCGTGGCGTGCCACCGGGCTCCAGACCTTGAGCCAAGCATTGCGCCCGAGACAAGTTCACAGGGCAGTTGCCCTCGATGAGCTGACGAGTCGCCTGGAAATTGTTGCCTGACTGCGGTGTACCTGGATTGCCCGATTGGATGTGCCGTGCTGATGCTGCGGCATAAAGACCGGTGCAATGGGCATTGTTGCAGTATGAGCCATCGCTTACGCCCATGCTCACTTGCTCGGGTGACATGCCCATCTGGCCCAGCCAATTTTGCTGGGGGCTGGACAGGGGGCCACCTTGGAGCATGCCGTTGATGGTGGCGTAGCCCAAGCCTGCTCCTGCAGCGATTGTTGTACCTGCAATTGCTCCAGTAGTAAAGGCAGATGAAGTCCCCGCTGCCACAATCGAGCCATTTGCCACAGCCCAATTTCCTGTGCCCGCAATCATCGCCCCAGCTCCCCAAGTCAGCGCTGCTGTCACCAGCATAAATGCAATGCCGGTCCAGCTGCTTTTGGTTTGTACGTTGCGGTAGATCTCTTCCTCGATGTTGGGGATGTTGCCGCCTTCCAAGTGTTCCATCACAAAGCCTGCAAAGGCCAGCTGGTCGGGGTGCGTGCACGTGGTCGTCCTGGGGCAGATGACGGCCATCATGGATGGCGTCACGTTGTTGCGCTGCGTGGACATGGACAAGGGAGCAGCCAGGTAGACCTTGGGCCGGGCATAACCGATCGTGGTCGTGGTGATTTTTTTCCTGAGCATGTTGCCGCTGGTGGTTTGCTTTTGGTCCAGTCGCAGAGAGGTTTCAACAAAGAAGGCGTAAGGCGCACGGTGGTGCATCATGGCTTGGCCCACCGCCACTTGTGCAGCACCGATGCTCATGTTGTAAAAAGTGGGATCGGTGGCCGCACCCGAGTGTTTGGGATAGAACGGATCAATGCCCCGGGTATAGGGACTCCAGTTTTCTGATTTGTCGCGGAACATGCGCCGCACAATGTGCCAGCGGCCGTGCTGCGGGGTGTAG
>CAYRBW010000001.1:0-39730 GCA_964422575.1 uncultured Limnohabitans sp. | reverse complement strand
CTACACCCCGCAGCACGGCCGCTGGCACATTGTGCGGCGCATGTTCCGCGACAAAGGAGAAAACTGGAGCCCCTACACCCGGGGCATCGACCCGTTCTATCCCAAGCACTCGGGTGCGGCCACTGACCCCACTTTTTACAACATGAGCATTGGTGCTGCCCAAGTGGCGGTGGGCCAAGCCATGATGCATCACCGTGCCCCCTACGCCTTCTTTGTTGAAACCTCTCTGCGGCTGGACCAAAAGCAAACCACCAGCGGCAACCTGCTCAGGAAAAAAATCACCACGACCACGATCGGCTATGCCCGGCCCAAGGTCTACCTGGCTGCTCCCTTGTCCATGTCCACGCAGCGCAACAACGTGACGCCATCCATGATGGCCGTCATCTGCCCCAGGACGACCACGTGCACGCACCCCGACCAGCTGGCCTTTGCAGGCTTTGTGATGGAACACTTGGAAGGCGGCAACATCCCCAACATCGAGGAAGAGATCTACCGCAACGTACAAACCAAAAGCAGCTGGACCGGCATTGCATTTATGCTGGTGACAGCAGCGCTGACTTGGGGAGCTGGGGCGATGATTGCGGGAACGGGAAATTGGGCTGTGGCAGGCGGACAGATTGTTGGGGCAAACACTGCGGCAGTCGCAGTCGTCGGGCCTTCGATTGCTGGAACAACTATTGCTGCAGGAGCGGGTTTGGGCTACGCCACAATCAACGGCATGCTCCAAGGTGGACCCTTGTCCAGCCCCCAGCAAAATTGGTTGGGCCAGATGGGCATGACACCCGAGCAAGTGAGCATGGGCGTAAGCGATGGCTCATACTGTAACAACGCCCACTGCACTGGGCTTTATGCTGCAGCATCAGCTCGACACATCCAATCAGGCAATCCAGGTACACCGCAGTCGGGCAACAACTTCCAGGCGACTCGTCAGCTCATCGAGGGCAACTGCCCTGTGAACTTATCTCGGGCGCAATGCCTGGCTCAAGGTCTGGAGCCCGGTGGCACGCCACGCTCGGACTCACACCCCAACATCGCGTACAACAGCAAAGACTTCGAACGCAAACGCCAAGCATGCATCAGTGCGGGTTACGGCCAGGATCAAAAGACGCTGTACAACTGTATGGCCACGGCTGTCTACATCGACGAATCGGACAGTGCGGATTGATTGACTGCTACTGTGAGAAGTCCGTAAATATTGGGAAAAATCCACGTCAGCGGCCTTGATTTGTTTTAGATACGTGGGAAAAAATATCGAATTTCATGGGAATGGATTGACGCTCAGCATAGATGATTGCACTCAAGCCAAATCAGCGGATTGAGATACAATGTATCTCAATCTATCAACTCAGGAGGCAATCATGGCCGCGACCACAACAATGGTTCACGTTCGGGTGGACGAAAAGATCAAAGCCCAAGCTGCTGAAACGCTTAGCTCTATGGGGCTGACTGTTTCGGATGCTGTTCGCGTGTTCCTGACCCGTATCGTTGCAGACAAAGAACTACCCTTCGCGCTCAAAGCTCCGAATGAAACCAGCCGTGTGGCTATCGCTGAGGGCGATCAAATTGTTCAGAGTCGTCGGGCTCGTTTTGCAACTGCTGACGCGCTGTTGAATGACCTCGAAAAAACCAGCCGCAAGTAAGCGGGCAAGCCTACCTCGGGCTTCAGACTACACCAGAGAATTTCAGAAGGATTGGCAGCGCCTGTCCCATTCTGGTCGGTACAACATGAATAGGCTGAAAGAGGCCATGTTGCTACTGGTTGCGAACGGTGGACCTCTGCCCGCTGAGTGGTTAGACCATCCATTGACGGGCGATTGGCTGGGCCATCGTGAGTGCCATGTAGGTGGTGATTTCCTGCTGATCTACAGACTTGATGATTCAAGTAGGGTTGGCTTGGTGGTGTTCGTGCGTAGCGGGACACACTCCGAGCTTTTTTCGTAAATGCCAACGAGGCGTAAGTCCTTGATTTTGCTTGTGATTTTGATCTTTCAGATGGTATAAGTCTCCATACCATATCGCCACCTATATCACCCATTAAGCACAGTTCGCCGCAGCCTCTGAGGGGGAAAATGGCTCCAAGTTTTCCCTTTATTCGCGGGAAATTCCCATCATTTACGGAGCTTTCCCATTTTTTACGGGTTACTCACAGCTACAAATGCAAAAGGGCCGCTGATGCGGCCCTTTTGGATTAAAATCAACAGGTTCAGTTCATTCTTTGGCGAACTTCTGATCACGCCAGTTCCAGCCATCGCACACTGCACCACCGCCTATAAATGCTGTAGTGGCACCTTTACCGCCATCCCAGTAGCAGCCTGATTCCTTGGTAGCGTCTTTGGCTTTGCGGGCAACCCGAGTGACAATAGCTGGTCTGGTACCCCGACCTTGATCTGTTATTGAAAAATTAAGCTCCAAAATATCGTCTCGTTCGATATTGAAACTTGCCGGTGCTAGTGCAGGCATTGTTCTTAGACCATCCGTACCCCAAACTTTTGTTAAGTAAACGGTGGCAACAGTTTGCCATTTCTCTGGTGTTGCGCACACATTGATGTTCATCCATTCGTTGTAGGCTCGATCGGCGGTGTCACCCAATTCTTGGTTGCCACACCGTTTCCCAAAATCTTTGATATCAACTAGCTTCTTTGGTTCACCAGGTACTACTGCATAGACTTTATTTTCACCAGGCTCAAATTGAACAAGAACATCTTTCGCAGTGTAGGTAGCACACCCCCCCAACCCCAGCAAGGCAACGGTGGACACGAGCAGTGCAAAGGTGCGGAAAATTTTCATGACTGTTCTCCTTGGTTCTGACGATTTTTCCTTGCTTTGTAAGCATTGATCAAACGAATTCCAATCGGTTCACCAATGTTACTTCTCACTGGGGCGAACACAACGATCGCCTTTAGAAAAATGAAAATCAACAAAAAGAAACATCCAACAAATTCATAAACGATTTCACAAAGTGCTGTAACAAAGTCTATGCATCCGCCTCCACAACAATTGCAATCATGGTTGCACATATCACACCCCCAATTCAAGTTCGGTTACTACGACTTGAATGCCACGAGCTTGTACCCAGCACTCAAGATCACCTTGGTCGTTGAATTCTTCCATCGGCACTTCAAAATCAACTATTCTGAGTTGGCCTGTCGCAGCACGTACTGTGCCCAGACCATACTTTGCATGCTTGACTTTTTGACCAGGCGAACAACGACGCTGCGAAAAAAGCAAAGCTGCATCAAACAAGATGCAACCGCTGTTCAGGTCACGGGCTGGAGGGAGGCAAACGGGTATGCTGGTGGATTCAGCAGCCGTTGGCAGATAGGAGGGTAGTTGCGGGAAACTCATGTTTGTCCTTAAGTTAAGACAGTCGGGGCATCACATAGCCAAACCGGATACTGTCGAATCCCAAGGGGCGCGGTTCCCCTATGACCGATCGCAACGCTTTCATTTTAGTGCAAGCATTTTGGATTTGGCAAGTGGATTTTTGAGTGCCGCTACAAACCGCAACACCTGTACGATTCCCCCATGGTGTTGAATCTCCGCTGTCGTAGCAGCTCGTGTAGCTTTTTGCTTTTCTGCACACTGTCAGGAGCCAGTGCATGGATGGCCTGGGGGCAGGGCCTAACCTGGGTGGCCTTGTTTGCGCTGCCGTGCTGGGCCGCTGCCGCGCACTCTCGCAGCCGTTTGGCGGCTGTTGCTTGGGTGTATTTCGCCGTGGCGATGATCGAGCTGATCGACTTACCGCAAATATTCTTTCAGACAGGACCGATCACTGGATTGTTTCTCGGCTTGGCCAGTTGGCTCAGCTGGTCAGCCGTACTGGCTGCAGCTTGTTCAATTGGCTGGCATTCCAGTTTGGTCATACGCATTCTCAGCGTTCCGTTGGCTGCTTTACTCATCAACCTACCTCCGATCGGCTGGTTCAGCATTGTGTCGCCGTGGACTGCCACAGGACTGTGGTTTCCCGGCCATGGCTGGATAGGCATCGCCCTGGCCCTCTTGACTTGTGCTGCCATGGCATGTGTGCTGATCTGGCCTCGTCGCCTGAAGACCTGGGCATGGCTTGTCATCGCAGGCAGTTACCTGGCACCTGTTCATGCTCGCGAGTTCATGCAGACAGGCGCGGAGATGATTGTCCACGCAATGCAAACACGGTGGGGTGAAGTCAGGCTTGATCCTGTTTCTCAGCATAGACGAGTGACCAATTTCACTCAAATGGAAAAGACCATCCCGAAAGAGGCACGCCTGGTCATTTGGCCGGAAATGGCGATCGGCCAATGGTCAGCACGCACCCAATATTGGCTCTCGGATCAATCCAGTCAAGGTCCTGCCGAAGGACAGACCTGGCTGGTGGGGGCCGCTGTTGAGAGATCTGGGCAACCGCACGCAAATTGGACCAACGGATTCTTGCTATGGGAGTCAAAAAAATCACCCGTTTTTATTGATGGACGCATCCCCATGCCAATCGGCATGTGGCGTCCCGGCGCTTTCAGTTTTAGCCCTTGGGCTGATTCTGTGGTGACCATTGACGGGCACAAAGTCGGGGTCTCAATTTGCTATGAGGACTTGCTGCCATGGGCGGCATGGCAACTGCATTTTCAGGGCGTAGACAGGGTTGTGAGCCTCAGCAGCATGTGGTTCGCCCAGGACATGCATCTGAATCGAAATCTTGCACACAGCGCCCAAGCATGGTCGCGTCTTTTTGGTGTGCCGTATGCACGCAGCGTGAATTTCTAAACCCCACCCGCCACTGCTCGTAGTCACAAGAGCTTGGGTTTTCGGCAAAATTACTGCACTTGTCCGCTGATCTCATCAGCACCCAAGTCGCAGGTTCACCTGCACCCTTCGTCGTTGGTTCCAAATCCTCTACATCGCAAGATGCATGGTTGACGGCACTCGTAAGAGTCGGGACGTTTTCTTTCTTTATCCACCCGTCGGGGAATACCTATCCCTGGCAAGGGCGTGGCGTTCCCCTTTTTTTCATTTCAAGGAGAACTTCCATGTCTGCAACTCAAAACACTGCTACTCAGCAATCCAGCAATTTCATCGACCTTCACATCAACGGTCTGGGCTATCTGCGCCGCGTGCGTTCGGTAACTCCCCGTGGTTCCAAAAGCTCTTACTGGGCTGGCGAAATCGGTGCGATGTACGGTGAAAAAGGTGTCAAAGATGGGGTCAAATTCCTCAACTTGGACACTCATGCTGTGACCGAGCAAGCCGAGACCGTGCTGTCTACTTTGCAAGCCGATGCGAACAACCAAGACCTTCGTGTCATGGTGCAGTTCAAAGCTGGCGACCCTTTCATTGATTCGTTCACATTGACCAAAGGCCCCAACGCCGGTCAGGTCCGGACAGTCTTGAAAGCTCGCTTGCTGTTGATCCGCCGTGCGTGGGTCAAGTCGGCAAACAACGGTGAAAATCAGTCCGGCTGGAAACTGGTTTATGAATTGCCCAAGCAAGACGCTGCTCCCGCAGAAGAAGCTGAAGGCACTCAAAACACCGGGACCAACGGTTAAGCCCTGAGGGCATTCCCGCAAGCCCCCCACCGCTCTTGTAGCTGTGGGGGGCTTTGTACTTTCTAAGGACACCGAAATTTGGAGTACACCGTGTTGAGATTCAACAAAGAACAAAAAGAAGGGTTTGCCCGTTTTTTGGATACATTGGGCGCGTCATCGTTCATTGGTGCCGTTGTGGGCGCTTCAGGCCATAGTCAGATCAGTCGCTGGGAAATTGGCGTTCTGTTTTTGGTTTGTTTTATACTGATATCAATCAGTTGTATTTTGAGGAGTACAAAATGACCCCGTTAATTGAAGTTTTGCTGATATCTGTGTCTGTGCTTGCCTTGATGGCTTGGTATGTGGTCAAGCATCCCGAAGATGAGCATCAATCCAAGTCAGATAACTGATCATTTCTCCGTGTCCCTCTGCAAAGAGGACACCAAGAAGTGTTCTACACTACAGATTCCTTGGCGCCCTTGACCGTTCAGCGCCTCTGTGAACGGTCACCGCTGGCTTGCCAGCACAGCTGTTAGGTCCTGAGTCTTCGACTGGCAGCGGCAACTTCGGTTGTCCAGGGCGTTTTGACTTTCGGCAGCTCCCTGCCTTCTGCACTTGGATGCAACACACCCACCGGTTCGCCGGGTTCCCCATGGGGAGGGTAAAGTAAGCCCAAGGTCCCTCCCGCAACGGCGTCAAGAACCGTTGCCCCTATACCCTCCCTCTCAGTCACTGACGGCCCCGGCCTGCTAATCAAGCAGCCCAGGGCCGTTCGTCGGCAAACCTGTCTTCCCGGGTGTGCGGCACCCCAAAAACCGATCCGTTTCAGACTGGCACCTTCACTGCGTGCCGTGATGAAGTCGCCCCTCCAGGCGACTTTTCTGAGTGCATTCGATCCCATGGCCATGTGAGATTCGTCTGGGTTCAGAAAAGTTGCTTTATCACACGAAGGCGCAAGCCTTTTTGCGACGCTGGCCCGCCAGCACCCAATCGTCAGGCTCCAGATCCTCTGCGCTCACAAGGCACATGATCGGCGATTCTCGTCGGAGCATTTTTCACCCACCCGGGGACCTCAGTCCCTACAGGGTCTGCTGTCCTCATTTTTGGAGACAGCACATGAAACCCCTCTTGACTTCTGCATCACGCTATTCGTTTCATTCAATTTTCCGAAATTGGTTGTCGAATGCGTCTGAGCAGGAAACCGATCAGCTCGATGAGCTGTTGTGTGATTTCCCATCAACCAAGGTTTGCTCGATGATCACGTTCATTCGTGACTGTCTTGAAGACCCTGTTCGACGCGAGAAATTGCCTGCGAACCTGCATCAACGATTGCAAGCGGTGAATTGGCCGCTGGGCGGACCCGCCTTGCGAGTTGTTTGATCAATGGCATGGCCTGTTTTGCATCAGGCATCTCCAACAACCGGGCAACTTCGGCATCTATGTCGAATTTGCCCGCTACAGCAGTGAGGTGATTTGTGCGTTCTGGCATCTCGCCAGTTTTGCACAAACGCTCTCTGAAATTGTCAACCTCAGCAGGAGAAATTTATGTCTACAACCAACCTCAATTCTCAAACAACTCGTCAACGCATGGGTGAACTAGCTCGTGATTGGTGCAATAAGCGGCTGCCTCTGCAAATTCTGCGCTCAAATGCAGGCTTTTACATTGGTACTTTCGACCCGGAATCTGGTCCTTGCTCACGCGAATCTGTGGAATATTTCCCCACAGAAATCAAGGCGCAAGCAGCTCTTGATGAGGATTCTTGGACTCAAAGAGAAACCCCATGAAAATCCTCGTCACCCCTAACAACGGTGCCGTCACAGGTGTGACCGTGTGCGCTGGGCCCCAAGGCATGGACGTGCTGGTCAACACCCGTGATCGCTGGATTCAATTTCACCGTCAAGGAGGCTCCTTGACGGTGGATGAAGATCCCGTGACAGGACTTGTACCTGAGCATCAACACTTCGTGATCGACGTGGATTCAAAAATTGAAACAGGTCTCACGCTTGTGGCCGAAACACCGGAGGAGGCTCAATGCCTCAGATGGGCATGTTTCGCGTTGCAAGAAAAAGATCAAATCAATTTCTTGTTCACAGCTCATCAAAATCTGCCTCAAACCGCTATCTGGCGCGCTGAGGACAATTGACTTTCAATCCGTCCGTTTGGAGCCCTTGGGCTACTGAACATTCAAACACCCTAGGGGGAATCACCCGCTTGGGTGGTTCTCCTCATCTCAATCTTCGGGAGAAATTTATGTCGTCACTCACCAATCCAGAAATGGAAGTTACTCACAGTGGTTTACATCCACTTGCGAAGACATCATCAATGCACATTGCAATGGAGGCGCAAGTTTTCAATCATTTCATCTTAGATGGGTCCTCGGCAGAAGGCGTCGTTGTCAATACCTTCTTCGAAGACGGCCTGTGTATCGGTCACGCTTGGAAACAAGCACCTGATCAATCGTGGGTCTGCGTCATGGAAGTTTTGACCAAGGCCGGTGTCAAGCCGCCGGATGCGACACGCCGTGTCGAGCGACAAGTTGAAGCTGCCATCGTTTGTGGCCAGGAGGCTGTTCGTGCCGAAATGCACGATCAACTTATGACCAAGGCAGATGGCGTTTTGCTGAAGTATGAACTCAAGCAAGATCTTGCTGGCTTGCGTGCCGATATACACAAAGCGCTCAACGAACAGACCTGGAAACTGGTCACTTTTGTTGTGGCAGCCAACGGCATCATGCTGGCGGCATTGAAATACCTCGGCTGATTCTTCGGCCTTTCACCACCCCAGGGGGAATCACCCCTCGGGAGTGGTTCCCTTTGGTTTTTAAACCACCAGGAGAACCACATGGAAAAATTCATAGGCACGCTCATCGTTGAGCAAATTCGCGGCCGTCACGGCCCCTTTTGTGTCGGCCTGCTTCAGACCAGCATCGGGCAGTTCAAAGTCAAAGACAAAGAACTGGACCAATTCGAGCCCGGCAACTATCGCGGGCAATTCCTTGTCGAAGAGATTTTCACCAAAGCTGTGCCATGGCGTGGCGGCACCTTCACAGAGCTGCTGGCCAAGATTGCCGACGGTGGGTTTCTAATTGATGATGAGCAGCAGACTGGTGACGACGATGCACCTGGCGCGCAAGGCATTCAGGCAGAACCAGATCCGGTAGACGATGATGCTCAGCAAACACCGGTCATTCCAGAGTCCAAGCCGACTCAGACTGTCCCAGCAGCCCTCCATCCCAAGGAGCAAGCTGCAATGGGTGCAACTCCCACGACAGACGATGATTTGAAGCTTTTCGGTATTGAACTCCATGCACTGTTCATACAACGTGCTCAGCAAATTTCACTCGATCCCACCGTGGACCGTGTGCAATTTCGATCACAACGCGAACGGCTGAAGGCGGTGGGTTACCAGTTCGATGCCAAATCCCAGCAGTGGGTGCTATCAGGAGGAAGCAATGTCGCTTGATGCTCAAACCCAGGAGCTGCGAGAAGTGTTTGGTGGCTTGCTCCGGCACGCCTCAACTGACATGCGCATGAAACTGCTCGATCTGGCGGAACTGGTCAAAAGCGTTCACCGCAATATTTTGCAAACTGAGCATGATTGTCAGCAAGCAAAACTGACACCCCAGGCAGCCGAGGCGGTCAACCGCTTATTGGTCTGTCATTTTGGAAATCCAGGGCTTACCGCTGACGATCAAGCCGCTGATCTTCAACACGCCCTTGGCTTCAGTCGCAGCCGCCTTGAGGAAGCCATGAAGGAGGCTTACAAGGTTGGCCACGCCGCTGCCCATCACAGCTGATCATTTTTTAACCACCCGGCCGGGGCATGCCCCGCTGGGGGCATCTCCGGCCATTTTTTAAGGAGATGCCTCATGGCACTGATGTTTTCTCGACTGGCCCACAACTTTGTCAAAAACGGATATTTCCCGACCGACGAAGTGACGATGGGTCGTATTTTGCAGGCGCTTGATGCGCCGCCATCACAGAAATTGGCCATTTTGGACCCTTGCTGCGGCGAGGGTGCAGCGTTGGCCGAGGTGCAAAACCACCTGCAGGAGCTGGGTGCTGCGCCCGAATCTTACGGTGTGGAATACAACGCAGAGCGGGCACACAACGCCCGCCAATGGCTGAACCAGGTAGCGCATGCCGACATCGCCGAGATGGCGATCAAGGTGCGTCAATTTGGACTGCTGTTCCTCAACCCCCCTTATGGCGACATGGTGTCCGACCAGGCCCAGCTCGATGCTGCCACTGGCGGCAAAAAGCGACTGGAAAAGCACTTCTACAGACTGGCTCACCCCTGGCTCATGCCTGATGGCATTTTGATTTTGATCGTGCCCCACTATGTGTTTGACGCTGAATTTTCTGCGCTGATTGCCAAAAGCTACCGCGATGTGCGTGTCTTCATGGCACCAGAGCAGCAGTTCAAGCAGTGCGTGATCTTTGGCATCAAACGCAAGTTCGATCGGTTAGATGCCGATATGGCGGCTCAGCTGCAGGCCATGGGCACAGGCAAGCTTCCTCCGGAGCTTCCTGAGCATTGGGCCTGGCCTTGCTACCAAGTGCCCGCTTGCGTGCTGGATAACCTTCAGTTCGTTGCTCATCGCATCGAGCCTGAGGGCCTGGCCCATGAGTTGGAACGTATGCAGCGATCAACGCTGTGGCCGCAGTTTGAACAACACTTTGGTGGACGTGTACAGCCACATCGAAGACCGCTTCGGGCGCTGCGCGACTGGCATTTGGCACTGGCCCTTGCGGCTGGCCAGATTTCTGGCGTGGTGCGATCGGGAGACGGACGGGTATTGCTTGTCAAAGGCGATACCCATAAAAACCGAGCTTTGAAGGTTTCATTTGAGGAATTGGGCAAAGCCGGGGAAATGCGCGAAGTGCGCACTTTCACGGACAAATTCGTCCCCGTCATCCGAGCGATTGAGTTCACGCCGGGCCCCATGTTTGGGAACCTGGTCACGATTCAATAACAAGGAAACATGTCAGACGCCAATTATTGAGGCGATTTTTTCAACCCTGTGAGGCCACCCCACGGGGGATGGCTTCATGTTTTTTAAAACCACATCATTGTGGGAGAGGGCATTGCACTGTCTATGTCCCAGCAAGGACTGATGTAACTTTTTCTCAACCCCAGCGGGGCATCCCGCATGGGGGGTGTTCTCGCATTTTTTAGGAGATCGACCATGGAAACCTTTGAAACTCACTTCCACTTTAACAAGCGTGATGGCTGGCGCGCCTTCACACAGATTGAACTGGGTGCCAAGCAGGCGCTCAAAATATCGACGTACAAGCCCATGGCTCCGGCCAAAGGTTTGCGCACGCAGGCTACTGTCAGTCGCATTGAAGGCAGTTTTGAGAGGCACGTTCTGGCGTTCGGGCTAGACGGTGATTTCTCAAAAACGCTGATCCATGGCTTGCCCAAGCGTGTCACTGAAAACGTGGTGCGCGAGCAGCACAGCCTGGTGTTCACCACCTTAGGCTTTCTGGATGCGCTCAAGAGTGAAATCAGAAAGTACTACGAGGCGCAACATCAGCGCAAATATGGCAAAGCCCTGAATGTGCGTGAAGACGACCAACAGGAGCCTGATCATGCTGTATGAAATCGACCGCTGCCAAGGTGTGTTTGTGGATGCTTGCATCCGTGACGAAGCGGGGCGGCTCTTGATGCTCAGCGCTTACGGGCGTGATACGGCCATCAAGGAGTTGTTGGCTCGCATGCAACTCGGTGCTCAGCACCAAGATGGCCTGCAAGAGTTGACCCTTAAGACGCAGTCCAACGATTTGCGATCGCACAAGGTCTTCATCGGCAATGCCAAGGATCTGGACAAGCTCAGTGGGCGACTGCCCAAGTGCGTGTACGGGAACTTAAACCATCTGTGGCTCTACAACCCGGTCATTTTGGCACCCGTCAAGGGCGCTGACGTGGCTTGGGTGATGGAATCAGTGCCTCGCATGCCTCACGGTGAGCGGGTATCCACTGCGCACCAGCTCCAACCGGGTCTGGTGGAAAAGATCAAAACCCGAATATGGGCTGCGATCGGACAACTGGCCAGCATTCCGCTGCTGCCGCATTGGCGCGATCCCGTGATTGCAGCCATTGAGCACAGCATGCTGCTGCGCATGGGACAACGTGGCCACGAAGACATCAACCCACTGCTCTCTGAGCCAGTAGGTGATTTCGTGGTCATGAAAGTCACCCTGAACCAGGACCAATTTGCTCAGATCGTCACCGACTTGGTACGTGCTGGCCGATTGGCTCTTGAGTCTCCACGCTCTTTGGCACCGCCCAGTGCGCATGGAGCCGATGAAACGGCGAAAACCCGAGCGCCAACAGACAGCATGGCTTTGGCCATGTGAACCTACCTGGAGGCCGTTTTGACGGCTTCCAGGGCATTTTTCAACCCATGCGGGGATCTATCCCCGCTGGGGGAGGTCTTCGCGCTTATTTGGAGATTTCCCCATGAATGCATATCCAACCTCTCCGGCCGACGTGGTCGATGCCATTGAAATTGAAACACCCAGTGCTGCGCCTGCTCAGCATGCGCCAGAGCAAATCATTGTCTTGTCCGATTTCATTGCGCAATTTGGTGATGGTCTGCTGGGTGCTGTGCAGGCACAAAACCCACCGATCTATCAAGACAACCATCGCCCCCAATGGGATGCACTTTTGGATGGCTTGATCCGTCAACCGTTCGATGCGCAGCGCGAGGTGGTGCATGCCATTTGCGAATTGCTGATCAGTTCTGGTGAATCTGGATCTGTCATCAACGGCGAAATGGGCACCGGCAAGACCCTCATGGGCATTGCCACTGCCGCTGTACTGCACGCTGAAGGGTTTGTGCGCACCTTGGTGATTTCACCGCCTCACTTGGTCTACAAGTGGCGGCGCGAGATCATCCAAACGGTGCCTCATGCTCGGGTCTGGATTTTGAACGGGCCCGATACTTTGCGAAAGCTGCTGCAGATCCGCTCGATGCGCAACAAGCCAGAGCATCCTGAGTTCTTCATCCTGGGCCGCGTGCGCATGCGCATGGGCTTTGACTGGAGACCTTCTTACGTCACCCGGATCACCGGCACCAGCCGTGAAAACGGTGATGGCCAAAGTAGTCACGCCAGCGAACGCCAGGTGCTGCGAGTAGCAGCTTGCAGCCACTGCGGTGAAATCGTTCATGACGATGACAACGCACCTTTGCAAGTGCACATGGCCAGCGATTTCCTCAATCGCAGGCGTATGGCTTGTCATCACTGCGATGAGCCGCTGTGGACTTTGACCCGGGGTAAAACACCGGACAAGTCTCAACGCGAACGTGTCCTCGATGCTTTGCGTCAAATCCCCAGCATCGGTGACAAAACCGCCGAACGCCTGGTGAAGAACTTTGGTGAAGTCATGTTGGCCAGCATGCTGGAAGACAATTTTCACAACTTCATCAACCTGATGGACGACGATGGTGAACTCCTGTTCTCCGATCGGCAAGCCAAGCGGATGGAGCGGTTCCTCGGGAACAACGAAATCAGCTTTGGTCAGGGGGGCTACCAGCCCACCGAGTTCATCAAACGTTATTTGCCCAAGGGGTTTTTTGGCTGCCTGCTGGTGGACGAAGGCCATGAGTACAAGAACGAAGGTTCTGCCCAAGGGCAAGCCATGGGTGTACTGGCCGCTTGTGCCAACAAGACCATCTTGCTCACCGGCACCTTGATGGGCGGTTATGCAGATGACTTGTTTCACCTGTTTTACCGGCTGAATCCCAAGATGATGATTGAAGACGGCTTCAACTACAACGAGCGAAACTCGATTGGCCCCGCCAGCAACGCATTCATGCAAGCGCATGGCGTGTTGATCGAGACGCAAAAGGAGCGTGACGAAGGCTCGCACCGCACGGCGCGGGGCAATCGTGACAAAACCAGCATCACCAAGGGGCCAGGATTTGGCCCCAAGGGGATCATGCGGTATGTGGTGCCCTACACCGCGTTTTTGAAGCTCAAAGACATTGGTGGAAATGTTCTGCCTCCCTACCAGGAGACGTTCATTCCCGTTCCTATGGATGAGATGCAAAAACTGGTCTACGACACACGGCTTGCAACGACGCTGCGGCGCATCTTGAACGACTCACTTCGCGCTGGCGATCATTCCCTTTTGGGGGTGGTTCTCAACGTGCTCTTGGCCTGGCCCGACTGCTGTTTCCGCGAGGAAAACGTCTATCACCCACACCGCAAGACTTTGTTGGCCTCGGCCCCCAGTCTCTACAGCGACGTGGAGCAGATGCCCAAGGAACGAAAGCTGCTTGAAATTTGTCGCCTGCAGCGTCAACGTGGCCGCCGCGTCTTGGTTTACACCACCTACACAGGTGGACGTGACACCACGGCAAGGCTCAAAGTCATGTTGGAACAAGCGGGTTTCAAGGTCGCAGTGCTACGCGCCACGGTTGAGGCTGCAAAACGTGAGGATTGGTTAGCCGATCAAGTCGAGCGAGGGGTCGATGTCATCATCACAAACCCCGAGCTGGTCAAGACAGGCCTGGACATGCTGGAGTTTCCCACCATTGTGTTCATGCAAACAGGCTACAACGTCTACACACTCCAGCAAGCGTCTCGGCGCAGCTGGCGAATTGGGCAAAGAGTGGCGGTCGAGGTGATTTTCCTGGGTTATGAAGGCAGCGCTCAAGAGCAATGCCTGACACTCATGGCCAAGAAAATTGCCGTCTCACAGTCCACATCTGGTGACATGCCTGAGACCGGTCTGGAAGTTCTGAACCAAGATGGTGACAGCATCGAGGTGGCCTTGGCAAAACAGCTGGTGGAGCGGACATGAGAGAACTCAAGCCTGCACCGACGACTGTTGCCGGCTTACTCCGTGCGATGGAGCCCGTTTCGGGCTTTGCTTTGCCGCATGACTTTAGTGATGCCATGCGCCTACTTTGCAGGCCTGTGGTGCCCATCACCAAGGTGCAATATGACGCGGTGCTTGAGCGCGGCAAGCGCGAAAAGTGCGATGTCTATGCATTTCGAGGTGGCTGGGTTACCTACGGCACGGCTGACAATTCCTATGCATTGTGGCCACTAGAAGCTAAGCCCGTTCTTGCATAATTCGCCTTGAGGGAATTGCCCTTCACCGTTTCTCCTCCCTGAACGGTGGCCTGTACAACAGGCATTCCATCCCCCGGCTTTGTCCGGGGGATCTTTTTTGACTGAAATTGTATTGTGCAATACAATTTTATCGTGAATCATTCCCTTGCAACCAAACCCACAGCACAGGCTTATGCCGAGCTGCAGCATGCCTTTGATCATTTCAATGGGCGTTTGTTTGATGGCCAACTGCCCCTGTGCTTACTCACCTTGCAGCGCGAAAAGAAGACCTGCGGGTATTTTTCTGCGCAGCGTTTCGGTGATCAAGCAGGCCAAAGAGTGGATGAAATCGCGCTAAACCCGGTCTACTTTGCCGTCGAGCCGCTACAGGAAATCATGCAAACCATCGTGCACGAGATGGTCCACCTGTGGCAGTTTCATTTCGGAAAGCCAGGACGCGGCCGCTATCACAATGATGAGTGGGCCGACAAGATGCAAGCCATTGGACTGATGCCCTCGTCTACAGGTGCGCCTGGTGGACGGCGTACTGGCGATCACATGGGCGACTACATGATTGCAGGAGGCCTATTTGACACGGCTTGCCAGGATCTGCTGGGGGAACAATTCAAAATCTCTTGGTACGACCGTTTTCCACCAGTGGAGGCGATCACGGCATTGCAGTTGGTCACTGCCGGGGCCAAGGTTGCAAACACCGCCCCTCTTCCAGCGCCTCAGCCCCAAGAGGGGGGGGGCTCGTTGGCCAGTCAACACGAAGCCGTTCAAGCTAACCTTGTGGCTGTGACGGTTGGCGAAGTGCCAGTGAACAAGAGCAATCGCCTTCGCTATGCCTGCAGTTGCAACAACTACATCTGGGGCAAGCCAGCACTGAGGATTCAGTGCATGGAGTGCCAATCCCTGTTTGAAGCCGAATAATGTACGGCTGCACCGGCAAGGACAACTCGCAAAGGAAAAACCCACAGCACACAATCGACTTAGTCTTAAGTTTGGAGTCTAGCTGATCCTTTTTGTTGTATGATTCACGGTGAATCACTCCAAATGAAAGCCCATGATCATCCCATCATTCCGCACTTTAATCACATGGTTATTGTCTGAGGCCACGTCAAAAGCAGCCATGACCGCACTCGGCCCAAACGATGACCCTTGCAGATTTCCAATCGTCGTCCGACCAACAACTCGCGCATTTTTGGCTGCACAGTCTGAAGCCTTTGGTGGATCACTTGCAGCATTTTCTGGGAATTTGTTAGACGCCGTTGCAGCCGCCCAAATGGAAAGTGCTGTTTATTCGCAGGAGCTTGTCACTTCGCGTTTTTACACCGTATTGAAAGATCATGGATTGTCGTTGCCTGAAGCCTCTGAAGTGCTAAGCAAGCACAACATAACAGCGAACGACATGAGCACCCCCAGTGTTCTCATTAACAAGCTGAACACCCAAACACTTGCCTGGGTTGCAGGACATTTTCACGTATCTTACAACTGGCTTAGTGGTACTTCCGATCGACTTTTAGAGATCAAGGCTCATGCCTGGTACAAAAACCAGGTAGAAGCGGCGCGTCACCTCTGCGAAGTAGCTAAAACGAGTAAGGGTATTCAACTTTACATCATCCGTAAACAGGGTGTTAGTTTTGATGATGAGCAATCCAAAATTGACGAAGAGCCAATGATGAGTGCCACAGAGTTTTTCCCTATGCTGTGTGTGGATCATGGTGTTGGTACAGCAGAGACATACACAACATTCGAAGTTTGGGAAAGTGGTCGATGGAGCTACGAGCGTTCAAGACACCACATCAGAATGATTTTCTATTTTGCATTCCGCTTATCCTTGAAGAAAGGAGTCAAGTTCACACTTTGCGGAAAGTCATTAGACGAAGAAGACTTCAACACATTCTTAGATGGAAGATTTACACCAGCAGTGCTTTTCAAAAAGTTCCGGTCTTCAACATGGTATCCAGACCAATACATCTCGACCGAAAAATATGAATGTGAGAAGGATAAAGAAGAATGGGGGAAAATTCAATCCTACTCGACCAATGCCTATATTTTTAAAGAATTTGATGAACTTTTAAAGGGGTATCCGGGATGCGACATTTAGCCACAATGAAATCCACTTTTTGGAATAATGGACATGCATGTTGAAAACGAGATGAACGGCAAGTACACCACGCTCGCCGTCATGGAAGGTGAATTGACGTCCATCACAGTCAAAGGGTCGGATTTAGGCGAGGATTTGCCTGTATTCGTGCCAACTGGCCAGATGGCCGCAAGAGCAGTGGCTGCCCTACGCTTGGGACATCCCACAAGTCAAATTGTGGAGAAAGGTGTGCGTCCGGGCGTTGTTATCCACGGTGTTCAAACAATGCAGGACTTTGCCGCGCTGCAAGCAGCACATTCAAAGCCAGCAGATAAGTAGTCAATCAGCACGTGTGTGGTTGCCTACACCAAAGATACCCGCATGCTTCGCGGCACCAGCATCGAATGTCATGTTTCCCTTCGCTTAAGAGACGGCGTACTCAGAGAGATCCTTGCCACGCAACCAACTCGGGGTAGGACCACGCCCGCTCCAGGCGATTACGAGGTCAAGGTCTACATACCGTTGGCTGCAGTCGATGCTGGTATGCCCCAATAAAACGAGGTCACCACACTGGCGATACGCTGGTAACCAACACCATTGAAGTGCACTCCATCGGGCTGCAGTTGTTCAAGCGGTCGCTCATAAACCACATCGCCAAAAGTCTTGGCTACATCAATGACATAGCTGCGTGCAGCGTATTTTGGACTGGGTGCAATCCAAATTACACGCCGAGCAAGCGCCACTTTCATGCGAGCGTTGGACAAGATTTTCACAGATGCAGCTCCGCCGTCATTTGAGCCCAAGCTGATCAACACCACATCAAATGCGCCACTGCGTTCGACCTGGCCACCAAATTTCCGCACCCAATCATGCGTGGTGATGCCTTTTGCAGCTACCACCGTGCAGTGAGGCGCATAAGCGCCAGTGCCCTGGGCAATAGAGTCTCCCATCACCAAGCATTTGAAAGACCCCGCCATCGAGCTGCCGCAAAATACCAGCAAGCTGCTGAACAAAAGACCACCAAGGTTCATGACTTGATGGGCATGATGTTTTTGCATGCAGGATAGCCACTGCAGCCATAAAACGGGCCTCGTGCGCTTTGCCTCAAAAGCGTTACCTTCCCGCATGTGCTGCACTCTGGCGTGCCAACCGATCGGTTCTGGTTCGCAACAGAGGGAGTCGAAGCCTGGCCATCGCGCCGAGCTGCGGGTGTGGTTTTGGCACCAGGCTTCCCGCCATCGTCAGGCAAAGTGATTTTGCACTCAGGGTACCCTGAACACCCCCAAAAGGCCCCAGAAGCGCCTTGGCGTTGTCGCATTGCCTTACCGCAGGCTGGGCATGGATGTGCCGCCCTTAATGCCTCCATGGGCTTTTGCGTGGCGCTCTTACCCCCAGCACTCGACCGTTCTCCTTGAAGCGCTGAAGGCCTATGGTTACTGGCCCCCATCTGCTTGATTTTTTCGATTTGCCCCTTGAGCCAGGTGCCCAATTGAGATTCAAATGTGGCCAGCGGCAAGGAGCCATCTTCGACTTTCGACAAATGGTCTTCCCACAAAGCTGTGAGCACGGGATCGGCCATGTGCGGTACCGCCTGCTCAACAACCTCGATGAGCTGCTCACCGCGATCCGTGGGCACGATAAATTTTCCCGTCCTGTCGAAATACCCGCGCTTGAATAAGCCATCTAAAGTCGCGCCACGCGTTGCATCAGTACCAATGCCTGCCTTTTCTTTGTTCTGCATGACCTTCTTGAGCCGAGGATCATCAATTTCCTTGTCAATCGACTCCATCGCTGCAATCAACGTGCCTTCGGTGTAGCGCTTCGGCGGTTGAGTCTGCGTCTTGCTCACCTCAGCTTTGCGGTTGATCATCTGCAGACCGACTTGCACGGACGGCAAAGCCAGATCCTTCTGTGCATCCTCTCCATCATCCGTCGCTTTAGCCTTGCTCTTTGTTTTGGCTGCTGCCTCTTGAAGATCCAGGTAAGCCAGCTTCCAGCCTTGAACAAGAGGCACACGCCCAGTAGCGCCGAACAATTCAGACTCACAACTACCCTGTATGCGAGTTTCCTGGTATTTGTAAGCCCCCAAGAACTGCGCAATGTAACGACGGCGGATGAGGTCATAGATCAAACGCTCATTGGCACTCATATCAGCCATACGAACGGCAGTGTTCATCGTTGGAATAATGGCATGGTGGGCAGTGATTTTCTTGTCATTAAAAACCCTGGAGCCCTCGGTCAAATCAGTCTTGGCCAGCAAGCCACTCATTTGAGGATCGGCTTTCTTGATCGCATCGCACACATGCGAAGCCTCAGCCAACATGCTCATAGGCAGGTATTCACAGTCGGTTCGAGGGTACGTGGTGGCCTTGTGTTTTTCATACAAAGCCTGAGCCAGATCCAATACAGCTTTAGCGCCCATGCCATAGCGTGCAGATGCTTCTTTTTGCAATGAACCCAGTGAGTAAAGCAAAGGGGCCAGCTCATGCTTGTCATCGCGTTCAACGTTGATCAATCGACCAACTTTGCCGTTGATTTTTTGAGCCACTGACCGAATGTATGTCTCATCAACACAGTGACCATCCTTATCGAGCTTGTCGACGTGCGTTTGCCAACTCATCGGCACCGGCGAGCCAGAAATCTCCCACACGGTCTTAAGCACAAAATAGGGCTTGGGCACAAAACCACGAATAGCCCTCTCGCGCCTAACCACTAGGCCAAGTACGGGCGTCTGCACACGGCCGCAATGCACGACGCCACCTTTTCCACCACCACCAAAAGCTTTGGTCAATGCCATGGTGAGATTCATGCCGGCCAGCCAGTCGGCACGGGCACGCCCCAAGCCTGAGTCGTACAAAGGACGCGTTTTCTCACCGGGCAGCATCTTGGCCAAGGCTTTGCGAATCGAGGCGTCATCGAGCGCCCCAAGCCACAAACGCTTGACAGGACCACGGTAGCCACACAGCTGCATCACCTCTCGGGCAATGACTTCGCCTTCACGATCAGCATCGGTTGCGATCACCACCTCGGTTGCGGTTTTGAGCAACCTGCTGACGACCGTGAACTGTGATTTTGTCGCTGACTTCACATCCATGTGCCAGGTCTCTGGTAACACGGGTAGATGATCGATGGACCAAGTCTTCAACTCTGGGTTGTAGTGTTCTGGGGGGGACTGTTCGAGTAAATGCCCGATGCACCAGGTCACAGTGACACCATCGCCAGTGCGGCACCCGTTGCCTGACTGGCGTGCACCAACGTGCTTTGCAATGTCAGCGGCCTGAGAGGGCTTTTCGCAGATAAAAAGTTTCATGACCGACCTTCTGAACAGGACAAGAAATCTGACGCTTGTGGTGAGACTTCACACATCTACGTGTTCTTTCAGAAATTCTTCGAGCCCATCACGCATTAACGAGGCATCCGCCATCAACTCCTTGTACTTCGGGCAACGCTTTTCGCGTTCCAAGTACATGTCAAGATCCTCGCCATACCGACTGTGCGACGTATGCTTGCATCCATAAAAGGACACCAGCGCTGCGGCTATGCCCAGATTGGTGACAAGGGCTTGATCCCCGAACAGGTCTTCAGCTTGAAATTGGATGTAAACAGCTACGCGCTTGGTATCAAGCCCAGACGGCGCTTCAATCGTCACGCTCTGATCACCCCAGTCATAATGATGATGGATGCGAAAGGTGTTGGCATTCGTGTCTGACTTCTTTACCGTGACGGCACCATTTTCTGCAAACAGCCAATACTCGCCAAAACATTCAGAACAATCCGAAGGACGCCAATCGAGATGATTTTCACGCACTACGCTGATGTCCACATCATCACGATGTCCGCAGTACGGGCATTGGCAATTGCTGTAATCCCCTGAGGGCCATTTGTTTTGCATTTCAGTCATGATGTTTAATTCCCGGTGGACTGGATTGACAACGAGTTGATGGCTTGAAGTCGTTGTGAAAGATTCGCTTTCACATAAATGCCGGTCGTGGCAATGGATTTGTGACCCAGCAGCTGTTGAGTGACCGCAAGATCTTGATGGGTGACCTGCAGAACACGGTGAGCGAAGGTGTGGCGCATAAAGTGTGGTGTTGCACGTTGAAATTCGACCGCAACCTCGGGCGCATCACATTGCTCAGCCACTTCACGAAAAAACGCGACGAGCACCGTCCGCAAGCGTGCCGTGCTCAATGCACCATTGCCCTTGGGGGCCAAACCGCGTGCGCACTCTATGCAACCGATCAACGGACGCTCATCGGCTGGCAGATCCTGTTCGAGCTGATCGTGGCCATGGTCTTCAAGGGCCTGCAACACTTCTCTTTTGAGTGGCATCAGCCGCTCGCGTCCACCTTTGCCGATGACTTTCAGGCAAGTGATCGCGCCCAGCTCAGCATCAAACTGCTCCACAACAGAGGACCAGGTTGTCGGTATTTCACCGATCCGCAGACCAGTGCACTCCAAGAGTGCAAGGATGGCCTTGAGCCGTCTTTTTCGGGGCGAATCGGACATGTTCTCAAGGGTCTGCTGCATGAGCTGCAGATGGGTGTTTGAAAAGCACCGCTGCACATCCATTTGAATGCCTCGGTCCTCGGGTTTTCGCACCCGGGTGAAGGGATTGGCTTTGAGGTACTGGGTCTCCACGAGAAACCCATAAAAATGCCCGATCGATGCCAGCGCTCTTGCGCAACTTGGAGGAGACAACGCACCTCTCATCGTTAATTGTTTCGATGGGTTTCGTGCATGAGAACCGCTGCACCAGTGCTCGGGTGGATTTTGAAGAAATCGTGCATGCGCCGTGGCATCCAAAACGGTGATATCGGCCAGGCCCTTGCGCAGCTCCTCTTGAGCCCAAAGCAAGAACCTCAGAACATCTCTTGAATACGCCTTGCGCGTGTGTGGCGAGAGGAAATCAAGGGTGGCGATCCAGGATTGAAGCGCCTGCTGATCGGATTGAGCACCCAGTGCGTTACTGCCCTCAGTGCGAAGCATGCCAACAGTGATTTCCTTCAGGGCAACGGACTGCGTCAGCTTCACAGGTTGTGCGCTGATCAAAACCGGCTCCAAGAAATTGGAGTGCTCCTGCAACCATTGCAACAGGCGAGTGGCGCGATCGCGCCCGACTCCGGGAACAGCCCGATACCAATGTCGACCCCGCGCATTGATGTACCGAGTCAACTCGGCAATGTGGTGGATGCCAGCAAAATTCAGACGGGCGCACAACGCTGGGCTCAGCCAGATTTGAAGCTCGTCTTTCAAGTCGGGCAGTTTTACACCTTGCGCCTGAATCAGCTTGAGGGCCAGCAAGGCGGACTCAATCAAACTTGAATCAGGTTTGTGAGCATGACATGGGGAAACGGTTATCGCTTGAGGGTAGCGCTCCTGGTACATCTGCAGCAACTCGGACTCGCTCCATGCATCAGGATCATCCAGTTCCTCAGCAAACTCAGCCAGGCTCGGAAAATTGGAGGAATACGGTGCCGTCTGGGTCGCAGCCTCAACAGCGTGTTCCAGGCACATCCTGAGATTTACCGCGACCGACTGGTGCCCAAGCCCACGCAACACTGACTGAGCTTGGCCACAGACAGCCGCCATGTGAGTGCGGATAACGCGCAAATCCGCATGGATCTCTGGAAGAAACCTCTGCCCAGCGGCCTGTAGATCGAGCCCCTGCAGTACCGCACGCATGAACGCCAGATCATGCAGACACAGCGCCTTTGGGCTGGCCACGTAGGTTTTTCCCGCAGGACGCCCACGCTTGACGGATTTCAAGTTGAAATCGGATAGGAAGATAACTTCCATTATCTTCCTAGACGAAAAAATGCCCTAAATCGGGCCTTGCAAAAGTACGAGCGTTGCGATTCATGAAAATACTCAATGAAGTCAATGACTTGAGCGTGCATGCTGATGATCAAAGGACTACCGGTTTCATAAACACGTACCAGTGGGTCAAACCCTTTCGCCCGGTGGGGTGTCCAAAAAGTGGCTTGATTGGCGTTAACGCAAGGACATCTTTAATCTTCACTTGATCCTCAGCCCACTTGAAAACTAAAACTCCGTTGCTGGCCAGTACTCGAAAGCACTCTGAGAAGCCCTTACTCAAGTCCTCTTGCCAATCAGGCCCAAGCACTCCATATTTGGCCCTTAGCCACGACCTTTCCCCGGCATGTTTGAGGTGTGGCGGGTCAAAGGCAACCAAATTAAATGCCCCGTCAGGGAATGGCAATGCCGTGAAATCCATGATCATGTCCGGCTCAATACGCAAAGTTCTGCCATCGCAAAGGGTGTGTCGCTCGTTGCGCTTGTCGCCAAATATTGCGTCAGGATGTTGTTTGTCAAACCACATCATTCGACTGCCCGAACAGGGATCTAAAACACGTTTCAAGGTCTGTTCCATTGAGATTTCCATTGAATGTGAAAACGTATTTGTTGTTGCTAAACACAATGAATTACTGAGACCATCTAGAAGAGACTTTGATTGAGCAACTGCTTCAGAATCACGGCCTCTTCCTGGGGACTTAGCTGGACTCCCGAAGCATTGACCATGGCCTTAAAACCGCGAATCAAGCGCGACACTTCCGTGTTCTTTTTAGGTCGACCACGGCCACGTTTGGCAAAGTGAGAAAACAACAAGCCCTGCACCATCCTCATCGTGACGGCACCAATCACCACTTGCTCCTCCTGTAGGATTTGCGATAGAACGGCACTCATGCACGGCCCCTCGTTGTGTTGGTTGAAATTTGAGTAGGTCTGACCTGGTCTACATAGCGACCGTGCTCCAATACACGTGATCCGGTGAAGCGAATCAGGTTTTGGCGCTGCAGCTGTGTCACGATGGCCCGGACTTCATCAATGCTCCAGGTCGGCCGCCAATGCCGCTCAAGTGCAGAAATGGACATCGGCTTCTGCTCCAGTGTCTTGAGCACCATCCGAGCCTCAAGACTGATCGCTCCAGGGCCAAGAGGCGTCAAGGAATGAACTGCAGGCATGTCTCACTCCATCATCTGGTGATGTGCCAATTGCACAAGGCCAGCAACGTCAGCACGGATACGCCCTGCACCAAGCTCCAAGGCCTCGAATGCAATCCCACGCAGCTGTGCGAGTGAACTGATCTTCGATTCAATAGTGGCTATTCGGTATCCTTCGTCGCGCAACTGGGCAATCAAAGACCAATAAGGTGCTGCATCGACCTTTCGAAGTCGTTTGTGAAGGCGTGAAACTTCATAGGCACTGCGCACTGTGACAAAGTCTTTCTTCAGCTGCAATGCAGCCGTTTTACGGCCCATGGACAATGCCAAAAAGCCCTTGGTGTAACCGTCTGCCAGCAACTCATGAATAAGCGCCCAAGTCGATCCCGCAGGAACCAATGCATGATCAGCTTTGGCATCAGCAGTGACAGCCAATATGGCTTTCTCTGTACTTGCCCGAATTTGGATTTTTCGCCCCGAAATGATCAACGACAAGATCGTGTCAGCAACGCCAGACACATCACCGACAGCACGCCGTCCAACACCCTGTTTTGACAATGTCGCCAGGTGCTCACGTGCGGCCTGCGCACTTACCAATCCATTCCACTCTCCCGCCGCACGCGCCATTGATCGACGGCGTTCATACGCCGTGTTGGCGCTTCTGCATTCTTGGCAACGACAGCCACCCATGTACCGCAAGCGATCGCCATGCGGTCGATGTATGGCCAATTCAGAGGCTGATCGGAGACCACGGCTCGACAAGGTATTCATTCAATGTCCCTTCAGTCGTCTGGCCCCGACCCACAACCTGCAGGGCAGCAACCAAGCTCAATCCCATGCGTGCAGTAACCGTTCTCTGAGTTCAATCGCTGTGATTGCATACGCTCCTCTGGAGTTGCATAGTCAAAACCACGTGCCAGTTCCAACAATTGACTTCTCCAAATATTGGGAAGCTGATCAGCCAGGCTATCAACACTGCTTGAAAAGCCTTGGACATACACATCGTGAGATTGACCGCAGTTGCGGCCAGCCTCTGCAGCAAAAGCAGCCAGTTGCTCGCGCATGGCGTCCTGACACACGGTTACCTGTGTCGTAGTCTGATTTGTTTCAACAAGACACCCATCAATCAGGAGTAAGCCGAACCGCGTAATTTGAATCTTGATGGTTCCGCCCAGAATTCCCCATGGCATTTCTTGCATTACAGGATCAAATGGGTTGCTGTATTGAATTGAGGCCATGGGGCGTTCCTTCAGGAATTTGAAGCGAGGAATCCTGTCATCAAACTGCAGGTTCGGCTTGACGTGTACGCATCTGAACGCCTTCAATGCGATTGAGCTTGAGACCAATGTCATTGACATCGCATCGCAACTCGTAAAGGTCGTTTTTGCCTTCTGCACGTTGTGCTTCATTGGGATGCCACTCATGCAAATACAAATCACCTTTAGCTTCGACCCGCATACCCGCACGCAAGGTGGCCATGACTGAATCGCCCAATCGCTCGTTCCAAATGGTCAAAGCAACTGGACGTGTTTTGGTAGGGTCTTGCACGGGATCTTGACTATCACCACCTGATTTCCAGACGTCACTCATCACACGCAAGGCTGTAATGCGGCGCTCACCGCTGGCAAGTGTGACTGTGCGTTGTGTGGGGTTTTCCAGCAAGTTGCCGGTAATGACTGCATCGATGGACATATGAATTGACTCCAGTGGGGGTTAAGAAATTCCAGAAGGACCTTCCCTCAGGAACGTTTTTGCTGATGACCCGCTCCAGGAACGGAAGAGGCATCACGCAAACCTAAATGCAGCTCGCACCATTTGATGGACTGCTGAATCACGATGTCGATAGTGTTGACCTCTTCAACTCGGCGATTGAGTTTTTCAAAATGCCGGACCACTGGACCAGGCAATTGACCGAGGGCATGTGACAAATCACTCCACAGAACGTGCTTGTATTCACCGCCATGGCGAATGCGCCAACGCAGTCGCCAGTTACCGACCTGCTTCGCAGATGAGCGCGGCTTGTGCAGCGTCAGGTACATGTCTGCGCCATCGATTTTTGAGTTTTCGACCAGCTCCAGCATTTGGATGTGCAACTGATGCTGCTCAGTCAAAAGCTGCGATCTGAACTTCATGAAACTCACCTGACCTGTCATGGTGGACAAGCCGCTGATGTGAGCGCCAATGCCAGTTGTCGTGCTCATTGGGTCATTCCTGCGGGAAGGGAAAACAAAGGGTGGGGAAGCCTCTCAGGTAAGATGAAAACGGGTGTGTTCCGTGGAGGTACACGCCTCCATGGATCGGAACACGCCTGTTTCTTCCACAACTTTCCTTTTTGAAAGGCTTCCCCATGAACTCTGATCAATCCTCCACCACCACACCGGCTGACAATGCCAAGCCAGTCACGCAGGAACAACTGAACGATCTGGCCGCAAACATGGCCATTGCGATGCACGCCTTGCGGGACGGCATCGAAATCCTTGCCCTGAAGCCAGATGCTCTGGCGGCCCATGTGCCGGAAATGGTGGCGAAGATCGATCACGTCAATCCTTACCGGTAATTTCTTGCTCACGCTGGCGATCACGAACATGGATCGCCAGTCCATTGAAGTAGAAAGAAAACACCCCGTAAACGAGGCAGACCATGGCTGTGATGCCCCAAAACCCCGCAGACTGAAGGAAGCGTTGGTACTGCTCAAACGTCATAACCTCGCCACCGAACAATTTGCCACTAAACAACGGATCGGCCATCACCAACATCACGGGCAGCAGCGCAACAATGAATGCCGCCTGCACCAAACGTTTGATCATTTCCTGAAACGCCCGCCACAACTTGCCCACGGGAGCAATCAGACGATCGATAAATCGAATGATCGGTTCGGGCAAAAACGAAGGGTAGGTTTCACGAAGCATGGTTTTGTGAAATTCAGATGATCTGGACATGTAGCATTCCTATTGAGGTAGGTGGAAAAATCAGGCGCAGGCTTTCCTGCGGGAATGAAATAAGGGTGGGGAAGCCTCTCAGGTAAGATGAAAACGGGTGTGTTCCGTGGGGGACGCACACCCCCATGGTTCGGAACATGCCTGTTTTTTCCAACAAAGCTACTTTTTTGAAAGGCTCCCCCATGAAAAATGGCAATGCAATTTCTTGCCCTGTTTGTGACAACCCACTCGACCCCAAAGCGCAGTCCTGCTCAAAATGTGGCAAATTTGATCCGCATGGCAGACTCACAAGGCTGTTCATGATTGCTGTAGCGTTTTTTGGTGTTTTATTTTTCATGACCTATTTGGACAAGAAGGGTTTCATTAGCCTGCTTGAGCTTTGGAAGCTCATCGTCAAGTAACCTCTCCAATTTCTTGAAATCTTGATCCCATCGCCCACGTGGAAAAACGGTATTGAGCAAGCCACAGATCCAACTCCCACATGGGCGTGGACGCAAGCAAAAGGCCAGAGTGCGCTTTTCCTTCTTGCCTTCGGGAGGTGGTCCATAGTGATAACCATCTGACTCGCTGCGCACCCAGTCTTCGAGAATCGATCTGAATAAAGGCTCAATGCGCCAATACCAGTTGAGCTGGATGCTCCCTTCAAATTGCGCCATCTCAAGGTGATGGTCAAGTGCGGCCATAAGCTCCAAGTGAGCTGCGTCAATGGGTGTTGTGAAGGCCACATAAGCGCCAGGCCCCTCAAACAAATGCCCTTGACAGGATGCGAAGGTGTACAGGCCGTGTCGATTGAAGGCCTGCACCAAATCAGCCACATGAGGGTCCCTGGGCGTAGGTCGAAGCAGGGACACCACGCCAAAGACGCGGGCCAGGTCAATGAGGTATGTGTTCATTGCAAGAGCCCTCCCTCAGAGCTGAGGTTGAAGATAGAGTTGTTGCAGGCTTTCCTGCGGGAAAGAACAGAAAACTGGTTGGCGCAAAGATTCGGGACTCCCTTACCCTTAAAGGCTTTTACGTTCACTCGGGAGCTGACAACACACAGATTCAAGCTGTGCACTCGCAACGTGACAAACTGCACATTGCGAAGCAAAAACTGAGCTGATGTCAATTTCATTGATCAGGCCCCAGTAGGAAGCTGTGCTTCTGTGAAATACGTGTGCGTCACGCCAGGGATATAGGCATCCACTGGAATGGCATGAACCATCAAAGCAAACCAGTCCCAATCCAAGCGCAACAACATCGACATGTTCCGAACGCGGGGTTTCCGCACGACAACTTCTTGCGCAACCAAAGATTCAACAGCACGCAAGCATGTTCTTGCTGAAAGTTTGGGATAGTTTTTCTCCAGTTCACGCGCACTGATTTCCTTGTGGTATTCCAGATCGTTGTAGCGCCGGTGATGGATCAACAAGTCCCATAAGACAATAGCCTCAGTCCAGTTGGACTCGGTCATTGCCAACAAGACAGCAAACGACTGCGATGTCATCTGGGTTTGACGAAATGCTTGGAAGTCATTGGGAAATAACCTGAAAAGCGTCTCGGTTGTGCGGTGGGTGATTTCTGCTTGTGTGATCATGTTGTTGTGCATGCCGTGCCTTCTTAATCAACCAGACCATCAGAGGTCGGCGGTGTTTGCTCGGTTTCTGTTTCAGGTTCTGCGTGCATCGAAGCAGCCAGCTGCCGCAGCATCTCCATGTCCTTGCCAGACAATCGCTCGTTCCTGAGGGAATGGCGTGGCGTCAAGTCACCCGCAAATACCGACTGGGGCACAACGCCCAAGATGTGCTGAACGGCTGCAACTCGTTGACGGCTGGTGTCAGATGCTTGCGGCAAAAAGTCTGAGCGACACAAGCCTTGCAGTGGCTCGCTGAGCAAAATTCGACTGGCGGCGATCACAGACTCAAACAGGCTGCGGCAATCGCGCTTGACCCGCAGGAAGACGGCATGGGCTTCGGCTTTGCTGACCAGATCGCGGCGCTCAGCGCTTTTGACCACCCGTACCAGATAATCGAACTCAACGATCAGCATGCTCATCGCATAACCGTAGGGCGAGTGGTAGCCCAGGCTGACACTTTGAGGCGTGGCTGCCGCAAGCACCTTGTAATCCAGCCCCTTGGCACGGATGTCGTCGAGCAACTTGACATGGTGCCGCTCAAGGCCAGCCATGGTCTTTTTAAGCTGCCCCAGCTTTTGATCGCACTCACACAATGCCCAATCTGCATAGGGGTTGTTTTGAGCAGTCAACACAAACAGCTGACGCAGTGAAGCGGCGGCACGCCTTCCTCCGGGAACCGGATAGCGACCGGCTGCCCCAGGCTTTGGAGACGCCCCCAGATACAGCCGCATGGCCTCCATCGTATGCACCGTCATGCGGTCTTCTTCCTGCGACTGCAGCTTACCCATCTGATTGGCCTTGCGGGCTTGATCCAGCGGCACCTCGGGGTTCGCCGCAAGCCGCGCACGATGCTCGGCTTGCAACTGAGCCAACTCATGTTGCTTGGACAAATACAGCTCGAAGTCCGGATACAGCGGATCGTTGTGATCAGGCGTATCGGCTTCCAGCAGGTGCGACAAGCGTGCTTGCTCAGCGGTCAAGTTGTAGCCATCGGGCAAGATCACATCGGCTTGCACAGGATCAGTTGACGCAACTGCCGAAGCAGCTGGTTGAACATCTGCCGAAGCGGTTTTGCGTTTGGCACGTGGCTTGGGAGTGACATCAGTGACCATGGATTTATTTGGTTGAGTTGATGGAAGGACGAGTAGAAAACCGATTGGCAAATGGCAGGGCAACTTGCTGCCGCATTTCCTCACGCAACTGCTCCAACCTGGCGCGAGCTAGCTTGGTTTGTTCAGATGTGGCTTCAGGGGCGGTGTTGCTGACATTCCCAGATGCATCAGCCATTCCTGTGGGAGTGGCATTCATGTTTTGGATGGATCGCTTGAGGCGCTCGGCCTCAACCTCTTGTGCGTTGGAGTTGCGTTGGCGGGCAAGCGCAACTTCATCGGCCCGCTCAAAAATCAATGAACCTGTTTTGTGCAGACCCACAAGGTGCCGAAGGTACGACAGCGGGTATTTGACTTTGCCATCGGTCATGTTGGCGGCCAGCTCATCGAGCAATCGCTGATGAGCTTCCTGCGGGGTAGTTTGCAAAAGGGCAGATGCTGAGACTTGCATGCCTTGCATGCCTGGTGGCCAAACAAGAACCACCACCACATCGGGCTTGTTCACCAACGGCGTGACAACACGCGGTGCTGTAGTTGTGGTTGTAATCTTGTTTGTAATCTGAATCGCGCGCGCATGTAGAGGTGCTGAAACTAGCCGCAGGTCCTGCGATAACTGACCGCTGGTCTTGCTAAAAGTAGCCGTCTGATGTGCAGAAACTGACCGATTGACATGCGATAACTCGCCTTCTGGATTTACCGAATGGGCAAAACTGACCAATTGAGAGCTTTTTTTCTCAACATGGCCTATGTTTGAAACGCCCGTTGGGTTGGTGGGCCACTTTGTCTCACTGTGTCCCGGGGACACACTGGGCCATTTTGTCTCAGTGGGTACCGGGTATCCAGTGGAACGTTTCGTGCCAGCTCTTCCCCCGGGAACGACGGCTTCGTGTTTTTGATGCGCCGAAGCGCCTTGTGCCATCGCCAGAATCCGACCCAGCAAATTGGTGGATGCGCTGCCCATGTGTGTTGTCAGCAATTGGCTGACAACAGCGACATCGACGCGCCAGTAAGTGCGTCGCAAAGGGTAAGTCTGCAAGGCTTCTTGCAGAATATTTAATTGGCATAATTTTTGCTTTGCAAGACGAAGCTGGGCGGCACGCAACCCAGTTTCGTCTTGCCACTGCTGAGCAGTCAGGCTGAACCATTCGGCACCTGCTTGGGCTTTGGCTTTTTGAAGCACCATGGTGTGCAGGGCCAAGGCTTTGGTCAGCAATACCGCTGCGGGCATTGAGTCGGTGATTTGCGCAAACACGGTGTAGTACGCCATGTTGCGTCCCAGCAGCTGGCGAATGTGGGCCTCGCTGGAGCGCAAGGCAAACAAACTCCATTGCTGAGGCGGCTGTGGCTGATTGAGCAGGCTGGAAAGGGCTTTGCCCAGCTCAGGTAGCACCATCCTGAAGCAGCTCATGGGGGGGGCACCCACACGAGCCTGTTCAATCAATGACAAGCTCTGCAGGCGTTTACGTGCTGACTCCTGCTCAAATCGGCTGAGCCCGGTTTCCGTTTGCCATTGCTCACGGGTTTTAAACACCCAGCCACCCGTGCTTTGGACTTCTGGGCCCACACGTGTCCAGTAAAGCAACTGGCTGGCGAACAGGGCTGCTTTGACATCGCCACAAACCCTGGCCAAATTGATGTTGAACGCAATGACGCGTTGGCCAGACAGTTTGGCAAGTAACTGCCGCATGCCAGGGTCTTGGTGCGCTTGTGTGGCCATGGTCGTGAGCTGGGTGGCCATCAATGCGCAACAGGGCGATTGGAAGGCGTTTGCGCACTCAGTGAGCGTGCGGCCATCACCATACGGTGCGCCAATCGGTCGTAGTTCAACTTGATCTCGAACTGAGCGGGGAACCCGGCTCGACGCTCTTCGAGCAAGCCCTGCTCACGCAGAATTTTGCGAGCTGTGGCTTGCTCTTTGCGGGACAGGCCGGTCAGTTGTTGCCAATCCTCAGCAGAAGCCTGATTCCAGCCGCCTATAGGGCTTGCGTGCAATTCTTGGTCCTGGATACAGGCAGACAACAAAAGGGCCGCTGTGGCCGATCCAGTCACATCCACAAAGACTCGATGAAAAGCGATCGGTGGTTGTGCAACCAGAAATGCCAACTGTTCGTTGGATGCAAGTTCCTGGCTGAAATTAGTCGCTGGAATGTTGTCTGTTTTCATGATTGCAATGCTTTTGCCATGCGGTTTTCAATTGCCTGCCAGGTTGGTTCGTACTCTGGCCAATTTTTCTCCACGATCACGCATTCCAGATCCGGTTTACCTGCATCTCTCCGGTACTGGTCAACTTTTCCGGTTATCGCTACAAGTGAGTCCAGCTCAACTTCGGTTAAACCACACGCCTGCAAATCGGTGGCTTTCAAGACAAAATATCGGTTTTCTCTCTTGAATTTATTCATTGCCTCCTCCTTCATTTGGCCGCGATGACCAAGAACTGGTACAGCACGTTCAGTGGATAGGCGGGGTACTTTTCTGCAAGTTGCACCCACTGCTCAATTTCTCGTTCGAACTGCTTTTGGATGTCGACCCATGACTGCCAAATGCAAATGGAATCTGGCTCAGGAATGGTTTGCCTGTGGATACTCACCAAGGGGGCATTCAGCTCTTGGCGAAGCTGTTGGATATCCTGACGCGAGGCATCAGGAAATAAACGCTTGAGCAAGGGGTAATGCGCCTGGCGGCGAATGCAATAAGCCAGTGCGGCTTTGTGCCAGGTTCGTTCATCCACATATTGGGCGTAGACCTTCAAAGGGGACAAGTCCACCCATAACCCCATGCGATCGAGCACTGGATGAATCGTCCCTTTGTCGTCTGCCTTGCTGGCTTGTTCCAGCACCATGCGCATTTCCATGGACAAAGGCAAAGCGTCTTGAGTCAGCAACTCAAGGGCAACCAAACGAGTCAAAGCAGCTGATTGAAGACGCAGCCATTGAGCGGATGCAGGCACTCCAGAAGGAAGTGTGGCGGTGAAGCTCATGCAGCACCTCCTGAAGCAAGCTCATTGACCTGCTTCATGGCCGCGATCAACTCCAGCGCCAGATCGGCCATGGCCGATGGCTGTGTCAGCACATGCACCACAAAGCCCGCGTCCAGCAAAGTTAGACCGCCCAGACTGGACAGCACGGTCTCTTGCCACGCATCGACATCGGCAAGGCGCTGCAAATAACCATCAGCACCCGTATCGGGCAACATGTCTGATGCCAGGAATGCATCAATGTCTGCAGGCAGCTGGCCGCTCAGATTGGCCAGCATCCACCAGCCCTGAACAGCCAGATCTTGAACGTCAGCGCCAAGCAGACCTACCGGCGGAATTTCCATGAAAAAGCCATAAGGCATGCTTGGCGCATCGAGGACGAAGTCACGGATGCCTACGAGATCTGCCAGTTGATCCAAATGCATACGCATGATTTGCAATGCAGAAGATCGGGGATCAAGGCCAGGCACATGGGCTTGTGACGCATCAGAAGGCGGCATCCCTCCTGTTTTAACTTGGAGCGGACCTGTGGGGGTCTTGACATGCAATTGATGGGTTGATGCCGTTTTAACGCCACCAGGAATCGGATCAGCAAACGAGCCGTTGTTCGGATCGTCTTCATCTAAATCACCATTGGTTCCTGCATTGCTGGAATCAGATGCAGATCCAGCAGCCACCCCATCGGGCAGGCCTGTGCGCAGGGTGTTGGCATTAGCCAACGACCGCTTGAGGTTTTCTAGGCCCTCACGGGCAATGCGTTGATCTTCGGTTTCTTCGGCACCAGAAGGTGGTTGTGCACCATTAACCGGAGGCAATGCATCGCCTGTTTCAACCGAAGAGGGGGCCGAAGACGGCGTTTGCGTGACTGGATCAGCAACAGGCTTTGCTTGCTGCTGTTGAGATTGCTTGAGCTGCTCCAGTGGCGCGGCTGGATCGAGCTTGTGGGCTGACAACAGACGCTCGAATGCGCTGAGTTCATAGCCCAGGTGGCGTGCCATCTGGTCTTGCAAATAGGATACCAAGCCCTGGATGCTGTAACGATTGGCATCAGGGCCAGCGTCGTACAGGCTGAGCCAGCTTTGCTGCAAATCGGCAAATTTTCCGGTGTTACTGTGCTTGCTCCAGAAGCTTTCAAGCAAGCCCAGTGTCGGGCGCAAATGGTCACGAACATCGTTGCGGGTGATTTCAGGAAGGACCACCTCGTTCAGGCTGTGCAACTGGTTAACAGCATACTCATAGACGCTCAAATTTTCATGAGCCACTTTAGATAGACCGCGTTTCTTCAATTGCTCAACAAACTCGCGCCCACCGAGATCTCGCCCTAGTTCCTTTTGAATTTCTTTGCGCAGCATGACGACACCGGATGCGGTGTCCCAAAAGCACATGTTTTCACGCTCAATGTTTTCTGCCATGTGCGCGGTCAACAGCGACAAATGACTGATGAACGGGACTTCGTCAAAGTCAAGGTATTCAAGGCGCTTGGCTGCTTCAGTTGGTCGACCTTGCTCATCGATCTCCGATACCAACTGGTGCAGCGCCTCCAAACGGGTGCCGCCACCTTTGGCGGTCACAAACCGGCCATCGGGCATCCGGCAAACTGCCAGACGGTTTGTCAGGCCAATGGCTCTGATGGAGTCAATCAGCGTGGACAGTGCGCTGTTGCTTACCTTGCGGGGGTTGTGCTCGTACTGATGGACATCCAGCACGCGCAAACGACGGATCGAGGTCGTTACCTCAATATCGCCTGGCGTGATGAGCGCTGCAACGCGGGGCTTGGCTGCGCTTTGCGCTGCCAACGCCTGCATCTCCTGGGTGCTCATGCGTTTGTTGCTGCTCATGACTCACTCCGCACGTCGTCAGCAACCGATTTATTCTCGGCTTGCAGTCCTTTGAGATTGGGAAGCAATTCATAGATGACTTCGTGCATCAAAGTGCTTGCAGCTTGATTGATGCGGTGCACCGGCTGCTGCATCATTCGGCAGTCTGAATAAGCTGTCACCCATGGCAAAGCCGTGTCCAGGACGCGGATGCCCGGAGTGGTGCGAAACTGTTCGCGCACTTGAGCTGAAATCGCTTTGGAGTGGTTGGTGCGATTCTCTCCATTGATCACGATGGACAGGGGGCCAGTGCGAAGCTCGGGCGAGAAGTCACCCATGCTGTTGAGGCCACTGAGCATTTCCAGGGTATCCCGTATGAACACTTCGTAATCCATCATCCTGGGGGGGAAGGGCGAGACAATGAAGTCGGCAGCCATGGCCACGGTAGATTGGATGGCACCCTTGGCACCTTGACTATCGATGACGACAAAGTCGTAGGTATCGCGCACAATGGGCTGACGTACAGCCCGTTTGAGCATGACCAGACGGTCTTCGCGCTCTTTGAGCCAGGCTTGGCTGTGTTCGGAGACGTTGGACACAATCATGTCCAAGCCTTCAATTTGAGTGGACACAATGTCCTGATCCAGAATCAATCCGCCTCTGGCCAACACATCTGAAAATCCCGAGTGAACGGGCTGTGTTGGCGGGAAGAACTGACTCAGTGCCTGCTGGATGTCAGCATCAATGGCAAGAACCCTGAACCCCAGATCGGCAAGTAAGCCGCTGATATTTGCGGCAAGGGTGGTTTTACCAACTCCACCCTTGGTGCCGACGAGAGAGATGACCGCTGTATTTGGCATAAAAACTCCAAGTGACCTTTGTGACCAGACCTTGGATGTGCCAAAAAAACAAGGGTTTACCCTTGCGGACGAAAATCTCTCTTTTATCTGCTAACGTTTACGTCAACGTCAATTGAAAACACCTTCATTTTTACCGAGGACCGGACTCACTTGGAATTCGAGGCTTTGGACGCCTTGTTCAGCAAACTGCGGGTTTCTTTTTCGTGGGCTTTGACCTCGTCCAGTGTTGCCTCCAGGTCGGCCAGTTGAGACTCCAGCTGCTGACGGTGCTCGGCCAGCACCACCAGAAACTTCTTGAGCTGCGGCCCGGTGTCACGCGGGCTGTCGTACATGTCAATCAGGTCTTTGGCCTCGGTGAGCGACAAACCTAAGCGTTTGGCCCGCAAGGTCAGCTTCAGACGCGTTCGGTCCCGCGCTGAATAAATTCGGTTGCGTCCACCCGGGCCAGAGCGGTCGGGCTCCAACAGACCCATGTCTTCGTAAAAACGGATGGCGCGGGTGGTCAGGTCAAATTCCTGAGCCAGATCGCTGATCGTGTAGGTGTTTGCCATGGCGTGAGGGGTCCTTCGCTTGCTTGCGCAACGGAGACAGCTTTGTCCAAAACCGCCGCCTAGAATGGAAATTCATGTTTGACGTTAACGTCAACGTCAATGAACCGAATGCTAACCCAAACCACCTGACGCATGTCCAATTTGCCCACCGCCCCCGTGATGCAGCGACCAGACGCCAGCGTCCAACCCTCACCTTTGCACTATCCGCTGGGTGAACAGCTGCCCGCATCGGGCTCGGTCATCGAGGTGGCACCCGGCATTTTCTGGTTGCGCATGGGGCTGCCCTTTGCACTGAACCACATCAACCTGTGGCTGCTGCGCGATCACATGCCGCACCCCACACAAGCGGGCGTGGTGCAAGAGGGCTGGACTGCGGTGGACTGCGGGATCAACAACCCGGTGACACGAGAGGCCTGGCTGCAAGTCGAACAAGCGGTGCTGCAGGGCTTGCCCATCTTGCGTGTGCTGGTGACCCACATGCACCCGGACCACATGGGTTTGGCGCATTGGCTGTGCGAACGCTGGCAAGCACCTTTGTGGATGAGCACCAGCGAATACCAGTCGGCCATGTTGGCTTGCAGCGGTCAGTCCAACTTTGGCGGCGATCTCACCGTGCAATTTTTTGCCGCCCATGGCTGGAACAATACCGATGAACTGGCAGTGGTCAAGTCACGCGTTGGCTATTACCCCAGCATGGTGCCCAAGATACCGCCCACTTACGTGCGTTTGATGGCAGACGCACCAATCCACATCGGCGAGCGAACTTGGCAATGCATCAGTGGCTTTGGCCATTCACCTGAGCACATGGCCTTGCACGATGCTCAAAACCAACTGCTGATCAGCGGCGACATGTTGCTACCCTCGATTTCCACCAACGTCAGCGTCTACGCCATGGAGCCCGACAGCAATCCTTTGCAGTTGTTTCTGGACTCCTTGGACAAAATGGCCCACCTGCCGGATGAGACACTGGTTCTGCCCTCGCATGGACGGCCCTTCAAAGGCGCGGCCTCACGGATTGCGCAATTGCGCGCCCACCACGACGAGCGTTTGAATGAGTTGCTGCAAGCCTGCAGCCAGCAAGCCCACAGCGCACACGATGCGCTGCCTTTGATTTTCAGACGCGCACTGGATGTCCACCAGACCACTTTTGCCATGGGTGAGGCCGTGGCCCATTTGAATTTGCTTTGGCTGGCTGGCCGATTGGTGCGCCATCGCAGCACCGACGGCATTTACCGCTTCAGCACAGTTCAATCCTGAGCCAAGTCCACCGGCACTTGCCGCAGGGCTTTGCGCCGCTGCGCATAGTCGGGCATGACTTCACCCACGGTCTCCCAAAAACGGGGGCTGTGGTTCATTTCACGCAAGTGCGCCAACTCGTGCACCACCACATAGTCGATTTGACTGATGGGCAAGTGGATCAGCCGCCAGTTCAGTCGGATGTGTCCGTCGTTGCGCGCACTGCCCCAGCGTGTGCTGGCACTCGATAAGCTCAGCTTTTGCCAACGTACCCCGAGGAGAGGGGCAAAGTGCTGCAGTCGCTGCTCAAACAAGGTTTTGGCCTGCTTCTTCAACCAGACCTGGGCCGCATCTCGCACCTGCGTGACCGAAGCACCAGGCGGCACAATGACAGGCAACACCTGTTCTGGTGGAATGTCTTGCCCCAAGACCCGGCCCACACCGCGCTCGAGCACACACAGCTGTACCGTGCGGCCTAAATAAGGCACTTCGGCACCGTGTCGCCACTCGATGGCTTTTTGAAACTGTTCGGTCTGTCGCTCCTTGAACTGCTGCAACTTCGCGACGATCCAAGGGCCTTTTTCCTGCACGGCAGCATCCACCTCGCGCAACGGCACCCAATTGGGCGCGCGCACCACCAAACCATCGGCACCCACCATGAAGCCAATGCTCTTGCGGCGGGAACGCTCAAAACGGTAAGACACCTGCACCCCGTGAAGCTGGGCGTGTCGATTGGCCACAGGGTGTGTGAAGCCCAAGGGCACAAGCGCTGGCGAGCTAACGGTCAAGCCCGGATCGACAGAGAGAGAACCGCGATCCAAGGACGGCATGGCATCTTGTGACGCGATGACGGGCGTGGACTCTGCAGGCCCTGGCGATCGACTGGACGCTGGCATCACAGGGTCACCCCCCGTGAAAAAATCCAGCACAAATTGCAAAGGCACACGCATGGTTGGCCCGCCGCAGACCTCAGTGGGTCACCGATGCCGGATAAGCCTCAGGGTCGAGACGATGCATTTCAGACTCGATCCATGTCTCAACTTCGAGCATCAGTTCTTCGGCTGTACACCCCTCACTGGAGATGGCTTTACCGATTGAGATATCCACCACGCCGGGGGTCTTCACGAAGGCGCGTGTCGGCCAACAGCGGGCGGATGTGACCGCGATTGGAATGACGGGCACACCTGCTGCAATGGCCAAGCGTGCGCCACCGCTTTTGTACTCGCCTTTTTGGCCTCGTGGAATGCGCGTGCCCTCAGGAAACATGATCACCCACACGCCCTCTTCCATGAGACGGCGGCCTTGCTGCACCACTTTGGCAAAAGCGCGTGAACGTTGTTTGCGGTCAATGTGGATCATGTCCAGACGCCCCATGGCCCAGCCAAAAAACGGCACACTGAGCAGCTCTTTCTTGAACACATAGGCCAAGGGATGCGGCATGATCGCCGGCATGACAAAGGTCTCCCAGGTGGACTGGTGCTTGACCAACAAAACGGCGGGGTCTTTGCTGCCTTGGGGCAGGTTTTCCATGCCCTGAATGCGGTTTTTAATGCCCAAAATCTGAGTGCCACTGTTGACGGCCAAGCGCAGCCATGCGGCACAAATCCAGTACAGGCGCGTGCTGCTGACAAAGTAAGAGATCACCACCACGAACAGCGCCCATGGGATGACCGTGACGGCCATCCAGACAACATGCGCAATGGAACGGAGAAAGTTCATGGTGATGGCGATTCAGGATGAGGACAAGGAAGAAGCATCGCCCAAGAGGTGGTCTACAAAGGCCGCCAGGTCGGTGTGCACTTGGGTGTTGGCAGGGAAATGGGCAGGCAAAGTCTGGCTCGGCATGTCGGGATGGCGTCCCGTCAGCACCAAGTGCGGCGCACAACCTGCGGCCTGAGCCGCTTGCATGTCTCGCAAGCTATCGCCCACATAGGGCACACCGGCCAAATCAATGCCATACCGCTCCTGAATCTGCAGCAACAAACCGGGTGCGGGTTTGCGGCAGGCACAGCCCTCGTCGGGTGCGTGGGGGCAATAAAAAATCGCATCGATGCGCCCACCCGCCACAGCCAGGCTCTTGAGCATGTGCCCATGCACTGCATTCAAGGCGGCCATGTCCAACAAGCCACGCCCCAAACCCGACTGGTTGGTGGCCAAAACCACGTGGTATCCCGCATGGCTCAGGCGACTGATCGCCTCCAGTGCACCAGGCAAGGGGTGCCACTCGTCAGGTGATTTGACAAACTCGTCACTGGCGCGGTTGATCGTGCCGTCGCGGTCCAGAATGACGAGTTTCAGGTGGGTGTACATGGCCGATGGCGATCAGCTGGCCAGGCGCGACAAATCGGCCACGCGGTTCATGGCCACATGCAAACTCTTGAGCAGGCCCTGACGGTTCAGGCGCAGGTCCATTTCTTCGGCATTGACCATCACGTCGTCAAAAAACGCATCGACCGGTGCGCGCAGCGCGGCCAGGGTTTGCAAGCTGGCGGTGTAGTCACCCGCCTTGAACTGCGCTTCGGATTCGGGCAGCAACTTTTGCATGACGGCGTAAAGGTTCTTTTCGGCATCTTCTTGCAGCAGCGCGGGGTTGACATGGGCGTCCACCTCGCCGGCTTTCTTGAGGATGTTGCCGATGCGCTTGTTGGCGGCTGCCAGCGCCGGGCTTTCGGGCAAAGCAGCAAAGACGCGCACGGCCGACAGGAACTGGCTGACTTGCCCCAGACGGGCGGGACGCAAGGCCATGACGGCATCGACCTCTTGCGCGCTGAAGCCTTGCTCGCGCAGGCTGCCGGACAGGCGGTCGTAGATGAAAGATACAACGCTCTCCAACACGGTACTAGTTTCAATGGTTTTCAATGATTCACTAGCCATCAGTGCAGGCAAACCACCTGCAACGACTTGCTGCCGAAGATTGTCAGAAATGATATCTAGTACTACAGCAAGCAAACTACCTGTATCGAGGGCCACGTCTTTCTCGATGAGCATGCGGATCACGCCCAAGGCATGGC